>CAYXQW010000149.1:0-4158 GCA_964466695.1 uncultured Bdellovibrionales bacterium | reverse complement strand
TCGGGCAAGAAGACCGACAGCGTCGCGGTCACGGGCACGGCCAAAAAGAGGCCCAAAAATCCGAAGAGCGCGCCGCCTATCAAGACGACCACGATGACCGTGAGCGGCGACAGACCGACCTTCGCCCCGACCAAGCGCGGCGTCAGGAAGTAGCCGTCGCCGATCGCTGCTGCCAGAAACACCGCGGCCACGCCCAGCAAGGTCGGCACCCCACCCTCTTCGATGAGCGCCAGCACGATCGAGACGACAAACCCGAAGGCCGGACCGAAGTACGGGATCACGTTGAGGAGCCCCGCCATAATGCCGACGGCGAAGCCGAGCTTGATGCCGAGCAGGGTGAGCGCGATCGCGTAGAACACCGCCAGGATGCCCGCCACCTGGAGCTGGCCGCGCAGCCACCCGCCGACGACCACGTCGACGTCGCACGCGCGCGCCTTCAGATAATCACGAAAGCGCGGCGGCACGAGGAGGAGCGGCTTGTACTTGAGCTCGTCGAAGTCGCGCAGGAAATACACGAAGAACAGCGGGATCAAGAAGGCGTTCACCGCCGTGCTCACCGAGCTCCCGATCTGTGAGGCGACCGACGGCAGCGCGTCCTTCATGCGCAGCAAGGCGCCACGAAAGATCTCGTCGACCTCGGCGTTGCTGTAGCCGAGGTAGTCGCGCGCGAGCACGACGACGCGCAGATACGAGTTCTCAAGGAGCCCGGGGAGCATGCGGCTGAGCCGCGCGACTTGCTGGCCGAAGGCCGGGATCACCATGATCGAGAGCAACGAGAGCAGCATCAACAAGACCGCAGCCAAGACCACGATGACCACCGTGCGATTCACCCGGCGCCGCTCGAAGACATCGACCAAAGGGTCGAAGAGGTAGGCCAGGGCCAAGCCCAAAAACAAGGGCAAGAGCAGGCCGTAAAGGAGCGAGAGCACGCGCGCGACGAGCAGCACGACAAGCCCGAGGAGCAAGACCTTCGCGAGCAGGTAGAGGTAGCGGCGGTGGCTCCGCCATCGGTCTCGCGCCATCGTCGACATTTCGTTCATGAGGCTCCCGTTGCGATTCGTTTTCATGGTATGCAACCGCCCCATGGTCAAGACCGCAGACAAACCTCCGGCGCGGGCGATCCTCACGGCGATCGCCGGGCCCAACCAGGGCGACAGCGTGAGCATCGAGCTCGGCACCTGCCGCTTGATAGGTCGCCACCTCTGCGACAACGAGACCGCCTTCATCGACCGCGACGGCAACCGCGTCCTCGACGGCTCCGCCGCCTCCATCCTCGAGCGGCACCTGCGCGACCGCACGCCGCCTCACACAGAAGAGGCGCCGCGCTTCGTGAGCGAGGTCTTCGCGCGCGGCGCCGACATCATCTTCTCCGACGACTCGATCTCGCGCGCGCACGCGATGATCTTTCACGACACGAGCGGCTGCGGCATCATCGATCTCGCGAGCACCAACGGCACCTTCGTCAACGACGAGCGCATAACCACCACGGCCATAGGACCAGGCGACGTCATCACGCTCGGCAACAGCGAGCTTCGCGTAGCTATCTCCTCATAACACGCCGCCGCGCAAGCTCTCGCGCCCGGCGACCTTCGTGAGCACGGCGCGCACGATGCCGTGAGAGCTGTCGGGGCGCCACGCCTCGAGACACAGGTCCACGCGCCTCGTCGTCGGCGGCGCCAAGGCCTCCCCGCTCTCGCGCACGATGAGCAGCCCCGCGCGGCGATCCTCCTCGAACAAGCTCAAGGCCGGCCAGCGCCAGACGAAGCCCTCGCTGCCGAGCACGATGGCCGCCACCGTGCCGGCCGAGAGGCCGTAGGCGAGCGGCAACAAGCTCGACTCACAGCTCACCGCGTAGAAGCTGACGACGAAGCCCGTGTCGAGCTGGAGCTGACCTATCGCCCCGCGACCATAACGGTAGAGGCTCTCGAGGTCGGCGCTCTGCCAGCCCGGGATCAAGGGGAGCCCGGTGCAAAAGAGGCGCATCTTCGCCGCGTGCGTCGTGAGCACCGCGACCTTCGGCGCTGGCAAGAAGGTCGGAGGGAGCCCGGCACGCCGCAAGCGCCCGCGCAGCTCCATCACCTCGTCGCTCGCGAGCACGGCGACCTTCGCGGCCGCCGCGCCCGCCTCTATGGCCCGCAAGATCCCGGCCCCGAGCAACGCCCGCAGCGCCAGATAGACCTCGAGATCGGGCCCCTTGGCGTGATCGACGAGATCTCCTATGCGCGGGTAGAGCTCCACGAGCTCGATGATCTCGGAGGTGACCGGATGCAGGCCCTCGGGGAGGCTCTCGCGCGGCACCACGCGCTCGAGCTGCGCGCTCGCCGACGGCATCTCGGGCAAGAGGCGCATAAGCTCGTCGCACTGCCGCATGCCCTCCATCAACAAGGTGTCGGTCGAGGCGTGCAGGCTCACCGAGGGTGCGCGGCGACCCGGCAGGAAGGCGAAGCGCCCGCCGCCGCGCCCAAGCAAGCGGTACAGGACCTTCTCGCCGCACATACCGGCGGCCAGCGCCTCCTCGATGCGCCCCTCGTAGAGGTAAACCATCGCGTCGGGCTCGCCCGCGTTACCGAAAAGTTGGAGACAACCCGAGCGCCGATTGACCGAGAAGATCTGCAACAGATCGGGCATGGAGATCTGATCGAGGCTGCCCGAGACCGCCCCGTCATCGCCGCCGCCGCCGCGCACCGCCGCGAGCTTGCGCAACACCGACGCGATGTGCGCCCGAACCTCGTCGAGGTTCAGCGGCTTTATGAGCACGCCTTGCAAAAACCCGGGCATGCTCGCGGCGGCGAGGGGGGCATCAGAGAGGATCACCAAGGGGATCTCCTCGGTGCGCGGGTTGGTGCGCAGGATGCGCACGAACTGGGTCGCGCCGATGAGCGAACAGCGTCGATCGAAGAGGATGAGATCTGGGTAACGCAAGACGGCTTGCTCGAGCGCGCGCGAGCCGTCGCGCGCCGCCACCACCTCGTAGTCGGCCTTGAGCACATTCCTGAGACTCTTGATCGTATCGACGTCGGGATCGGCGATGAGGATGACCGGCTTGGGCATCACAACCCCAACCGCGCGCTGAAGGTCGCGCGGATGATCCACGAAGGCTCGCTCACCGCCCGCACGTTCAAGGCCGTGTAGGTGTTGCGGATGGGCGTCGCGGCGC
Organism: uncultured Bdellovibrionales bacterium; assembly: GCA_964466695.1. Classification (GTDB taxonomy): domain Bacteria; phylum Myxococcota; class XYA12-FULL-58-9; order XYA12-FULL-58-9; family JAFGEK01; genus CAYXQW01. Next base: position 1,001 of record CAYXQW010000149.1, on the reverse strand, counting down.
CTGGCCAATAAGAGAGCCCGAGCTCGGCCTGGGTTGCGAGCCACGACCTCATGCAAAGACGCGTGCCGGCGCGCAAGGTCCCCAGAAACCCCCAGGCGAAAGAGTCTTGTCCGTTGATCGAGCCGAACAAGGTGTTCTCGGTGCTTTCCTGCGAGGTGAGCGGATCGCTCGATGGGAAGACATACTCGTAGCCAGCATAGGCGAGCGCACCGTCGAGCCCGATGAACGGCACCACCGACGAGCTGGGCTCGCGCCAGAGATACGCCGCGCCAAAGCCGAGCTCGAAGCCGAACCAGCGCGCCTCTTGCCGGCGGCGCGCCACAGACTCGAGCGATGCGCTCGCTATCGCCGTGTCGCGATAAGCGATGAGAGCTTGCTCTCCGTAGGTACGGCTCGCGCTGGTGTAGGCCCGCAGCAAAAGTCGTGGCGTCATCTCCCACGAGAGGCTCCCTCCCGCCGCGTACCCGAAGGTCACGCGATCACCCACCACGTGCATGGACACCCCGACCATCGGGCCCTCGAGGCCGAGGCCGAGCTTGTGCAACCCAGAGCGAGCCACACGCTCCGTAGGAACTCCGGGCGCGGCTTCTTCCGCCTCGGGCAAGGCCCCGATCACGGACGCGCACAGACAAAGCGCCAAGAGCCCCATCACGCCGCGCCTTTTTGCAGGTGATAGGCGTCTTGCAGCTTGCCGATGAGACCCTCGACGAGCGTCCAGTCCGCCGTGTGAAACCCCTCCATGCTCCCATCTTCACGGAGGCGACCGAGCAGCCCGTAGGCCGCGTGCTCGGCCAAGAGCAAGACAAGCTCGTAGGAGCGGAGCCACTCGCCCGCAACCACCGCGGTGACGCACGACGGCGTCACCGCCGCCACCGGCGCCTCGCTCACCACGGCGTAGCTCCTAAGCGCTCCGGACTCGAGCACCCGCAAGCTCCGCAGCGTCCGCTCGTCGAAGACGAGCGATGGCCCGCCGAGGAACAACCAACCGCTCGCGTGCGCCT
>CAYXQW010000148.1:4737-7120 GCA_964466695.1 uncultured Bdellovibrionales bacterium | reverse complement strand
AACACGACCCCGAAGGCGAGCATGAGCTTTGTGACCATGGAGAAGTAGACGGCGACGGAGTAGTGCGACTCCACCGCAGCGGGCATCATCGCGACGAGATATTTGAAGCCGAGCGGCATCACGACCTCGAACGCGAAGAGCCCGCCGCCCACGAAGAAACCGCTCCCAAGGACCACGAACGGCAAGATCCAACGCTTCTCCGCGCGGCGCAGCCCAGGCGCGACGAACAACCAGAGCTGCAACAACAAAAACGGCGATGACAAAAACACCGCCGCGAGCAGGGCGAGCTTCAGGTAGGTGATGTAGAGCTCGATCGGCGACAACACGATGAGCTTGTGCTGCGCCACGTCTGAGAGCGGCCTACGTAAGTACACAAACAGCTCCGGCGCGAAGCTCATACACAGCAGGGTGACCACGGCGAGCAGGGCGAGGCTGTAGAGCAGGCGGCGCCGGAGCTCGGCTAAGTGCGCGAAGAAGGTCATCTTCGCGCCTCCGTCATGAATCGCCGCGTCGCTCAAGGACCACCCCGCTCGCGCGAGGTAGACTTCTTTCGAGGAGGGTAGGGATCGTCGTCTGATGATACGGCCTGGTGCAAGCTCTGCCGCGCGTCGTCGCCGAGGCTTCTTAGCTCGCGCCAGATCTTACCGGCCTTGCGCGCGAACGCGGGCAACTTGTCGGGGCCGAGGACCAACAAGGCGATGACCCCGATCACGATGACCTCGGAGAAGCCAACGCCAAACATCGGCGACTAATGCTCGAGGCGCTCGTCGAGCAAGCCGAGCACCTTCTCCGCCTCGCCGAGCAACCGCTCGAGCTGCTGGGTGATGTCGGTGCCGCGGACGTTGGCGCTGTGGAGCTGCGAGGCGACCGTGGCCGCGCGCTCGCTGTCTTCGATCTGGGCCCTGGTCGCGACGCTGATGCGCTCGACGTTCTCGCGGATGCACTCGATGGCCTCGGTGACCTGGCGGCCGCCGCGGTTTTGTTCGTCGGACGAGCGCTCCACCTGCTGCGTTATCATCTTCATGCGCTCGGCGCTCTGCATGATGTGCTCGGAGCCCTTGGCCTGCTCGGCGGTGGCGAAGGCGATCTGCTGCACCGTCTCTGCTATGCGGCTGATGGCGTTGGTGACCTGCTTCGACCCCTTGGCTTGCTCCACCGTGGCCTGGGCGATGGCCTGGATCATCAAGGTCGAGCGCTTGGCCGAGTCGACGATCTTGCGCAGCGCGCCCTCGGCATCGTGGCCGAGGCGTACACCCTCTTCGACATCGTCCACGCCCTGCGACATGACGGAGATGGCGTTCTTGGACTCGCTCTGCACGCCCTGGATGAGCCCGGCGATCTCCTTGGTGGAGGCCCCCGTGCGCTCGGCCAAGGCCTTGATCTCGTCGGCGACCACGGCAAAGCCGCGCCCGTGCTCGCCGGCCTGCGCCGCGATGATGGCCGCGTTCAAGGCGAGCAGGTTCGTCTGCTCGGCGACGTCGTCGATGACGTTGAGGATGTTGCCGATCTCGTCGATCTTTTGCCCGAGCGAGCCGATGACGTTGGCCGCGACGCGGCTCGACTCCATTATCTTGTCGATACCCTCGATCGTGCGGTTGATCGCGGTGACCCCAGTCTCGGCGTCACGCGAGACCGTGTCCGAGAGCTTGGCGGTCTCGTTGGCGTTCGTCTCCACCTGCGAGATCGAGACGTCCATCTCGTTCATCGAGGCCGCCGTCTCCTCCGCCGCGGTGGAGAGCTCCTCGATGTTCTTCGCGACCTCCTTGGACGAGAAGGTCATCTCCTCGATGGCGGTGGTCGTCTCCTGCACCGAGAGCGCGAGGTTGTGGATGTTGTCGCTCACCTCGTTGTTGATGGCCACCATCTGCAAGACCGAGGAGGAAGACTCCTCGGCCGAGTGCGAGAGGGCGTCGATGCTCTCGGTCAAGTCCTTGTGAAACTTGAGCCGCTCCTCGGAAGAGCGCTTTACGGCCTGAGCCGCCTGGGCTTGCTGCGTCAGGGACTCGGCGAGGGACGTCAAGGTGAGGCCCATGCCCTCCATGGCGCGGCGTTGGCTGTGGACAAGCTCTGAGAGCTCGCGCTTTCCGCCCAGCGAGCCTTGGAGCTTGGCTATGGCTTGCGTCGAGAGCAGGCGGCGTTCGCGCGCGACCGTGAGCGCCTGCGCGAGGTCCGCGTCCTCGAGGCGCGCGAGAAAGGCCTCGGCGCCGGGGGCACCGCCCGCCGATTCCCGCAAGTGCCAAAACAGCAACACGAGAGAGAGGAGCGACGCCAGCGCGTAGATCGCGAGGATCCAGGTCTCGAGCTGCGCGACGGCGGCTACGGGCAGCGCCTCGACGCCCTCGTCGACGAGCGCGTAGGCGACCACCTTGGCGGCGACAAACCC
>CAYXQW010000148.1:0-4727 GCA_964466695.1 uncultured Bdellovibrionales bacterium | reverse complement strand
GCGATGGCGGCTAGCTTGGATCTCGGTGGCGCTGAGGTTTGCGGTGCTATCGTACGCTCCTGTTGTTCGCTATGCGAGCGAACGCAAAACCCGACAGGCTTCCTTCATCGGCATTGGTATAGCAGGACACCTACGCAGGTGCTAGCACCAGCTTGGGCCACGCAAGACCTCATTTCATGTCCATCTCACCGGGACCGAACAGGTCGTCGCCCGCCGAGCCCTTCTTCTCGCGCAACGTCCCCTTGCCACGGCTCATGTCGTCGAGCATCTGATCCATAGCCTCGATGCTGAGGTCCGTACCCTCGGCGACCATCTTGTCGAGGTTGGCCTTGATCCGCCGCAAGCTCGCGGCCTCGGCCTCGATGTTCTTCCTACCTATGGCCTTGAAGCGCGGGTCGCTCACAAGGTCGGCGAAGCGATCCACCGCGCCGAAGCCGGCGAGCGCCTCGTCGCCGAGGTCGGCGATCTCGTCGGCGATCTTGGCGAGCCGCTGGTTGTAAGCACGGAGCTCTGCGAGGGCGCTCTCGTCGCCCGCCCGCGCGCGTTCGCTCGCGCTCTCGTGCTTCTGCTCGATGTCTTTTTGCTCGGCGCGCAGAGCTTCGATCTTGTCTTTGCGGCTCATGATCTTGGCCTTCATCGACTTGACCAGGCCCACCCCGCCCTTGCGCAAACGCTCGCGCTTGTCGCCGTTCCACGCTTCGTAGCCCTCGCCGTCGTTCGCCGTGGCCGCCCCTACCGCGCGCTCGTTGGCCTCGACCTGCTCGCCCGCGCCGGCCTCGCCCTGCCCGCGATCACCGCTCACCGCGACCTTGCCCGCCGTCACCTGCATGCGCAAAGAGCCGTCGTCGCCGACCTGCGTCTCGAACTCGGTGCCGCGCACCCCGCAGACCGCGTTGGGGGTCGCCACCTCGTAGCCCGCGCCGCCGGTCTTGCCGGGCGAGACCTTGCTCCATAACCTCCCGAAGAAGAGCACCACCGCGCTCTTCTTTTGCTGCCGTTTGCTCGGCGACAACATGATCGACGAACCGGGCTTGAGGGCGAGCAGCGAGCCGTCCGCGAGCCGGGCCTCGACGCGACCGTTGCCCCCAGTGCGCAAGCTCATGCCGGAGGTTATCTCATCGCCGACCTTGGCCGCGATCTCGGCGGCGCCGCCGCGAGCTTTGAGGAAGGCCTCGCCCTCCACCGCGGTGAGCTTGCCGGAAAGCTCGGCGGCCTCGGCGACACTCGCGAGCGCAAAGCAGCAAAGAAAGACCCGAGCGAACATGTGCATGCCCCTGTCAAGAGAGCCTCGACGCACGACCGTGCCACCTCGAATTGGTACAACCGTTTGCCCCGGGCGGCAACAATGAAGGAGCGTCAACGGCGATGGTAGGCGGGGTGTCCGGGCTTTACGATCACGAAGGTGCCGCAAAAAGAGGCGCACACGCGGGTGTCGGCCGTGAGCGTAGCCTCGACCTTTACCTTCTGCGCGTCGGCCTTGATCACCCGGGCGGCGAGCTGCACGGGCGCGCGTGTCGGGGTCGGCCAGAGGAGCTTCACGTTGAATTCGGAGGTTACGAGGCACGGCGGGAAGTCTTGCCCGAGCTCGCGCATGTAATGGTGCGCCGCGGCCCAGAGACCGTGGCAGTCGAGCAAGGTGCCGATCACGCCGCCGGCCAGGATGCCCGGGAAGGCCTCGTGCTCTGGCGACGGCTGCCAGCTCGCCATGAGCAGATCGCCGTCGCAGAAGCTGCGCAGGCGCAGGCCCTTGGGGTTGGCGGGTCCACACCCGAAGCAGGTAGATTTCGGTGCGTAGGTCTCCTGGATGCTCTTGCGCTCGCTCATCTGCGCCCGCTCCGTCTCCTCTCCACCCTGAAGGGTAGCGCAGGCGCCGCCTGCCGCAAGCCTCAAGCGAGCAGCACCGGGCGCTTTTGGCGCGCGCTCTCTGGCGGCGGGGTCGTGGCCTTGCGCGGCAGATCTACGGTGAAGGTGCTCCCCTCGCCGAGCTCACTTACGACCTCGATGCGCCCGCCGTGATCGGTGACGATGCGATAAGCCACCGACAACCCGAGGCCGACGCCGCTCCAGTTCTCCTTGGTGGTGAAGAAGGGGTCGAACAGCCGCGGCATGTGCTCGGGCTCGATCCCGTGGCCGTCGTCGCGGACCACGATGTGGACGCGCTCGCCGTGATCCTCTGTCGCGATCTCGAGCCTGCCCCCCTCGGTCATGGCATTCTTGGCGTTGGTCATGAGGTTGATGAGCACGAGCGCTATTTGCCCAGCGTCGGCGGTGATGGCGCCCGCGTCTTTTGCGAGCCGCGAGACGATGGTCATGCCAGCGTCGGCGAAGCCTCCCGACATGAGCTCTATCACCTCGCCTGCCACCTCGTTGACCTCGGTCGTGCTCTGGCCGCCGAGGCCGCGCTGTGAGAAGCGCAGCAAGTTGGTGGTGACGACCTTGCAGCGCTGCGCCGCTTCTTCGATGCGCCGAAGCGCCGTGATCTCCGGGTCGTCGGGGGCGCGCTTGCGCAGCATGAGCTGCACGTAGCCGAGGATGCCGGCGAGAGGGTTGTTCACCTCGTGGGCCACGCCGGCGCCGAGCTGACCTATCGCGGCGAGCTTCGACTGCAACAAGAGCTGCGCCTGGGTCTCTCTAAGCTCGCGCGTGCGCTCGTCGACCTTGTCCTCGAGCGTGCGGCTCCAGGCATCGAGCTCGGCGAAAGATCGCTCGAGCTTTTTGGCCATCTGGTTGAGCACGCGGCCGAGCTCGCCGATCTCGTCGGCGGACGCGGCCCTTATGCGCGCGTCGAGCGCCCCTTCGGAGAGCTTGTGCGCGCCTTGCATCAAGTCCTGCAGCCTGCGCCGCAAGCGGCCGGCGAACCACAGGGCGGTCGCCGCGACCACCAGGGTGGTGCCGAAGAGCCAGAGCAGCGTGCGCCTCTTCATGCGCGCTGCGTCGGCGAAGGCTATCGCCTCGGGCTGCTCTACCACCACCGCCCAGCCGAACGCCGGCACCCGCGCGAAGGCGCTCGTAAAGACACCATCTTCGGCCACCGCGCGGGCGTTGCCCTCGGCGCCGCCTTTGAGCAGGCCCGCCACCGCCGCGTGAGCGGAGAGGTCTTTGCCCACAGCGAGGTGCGGGTGCGCGATCACGCGGCCGAAGCTGTCGACGACGAACACGCGCGCGCGCTCCCCGGTGTCGATGCCGACCCCGCGCAGCACGCTCCGGTCGAGCACGAGCTCGAGGCCGGCGAGGGCGAGGGGGCGGCCCGCGGCGCCACGACCGCAGGGGACGGCCAGGGCCACGCGCGCCGGGCCTTCGGCAGGGTAGTAGGGGGCGCTGATGAGCGCCTGGCCGGCGATGCCCGCGACGGTGGCGGGGGTGGGCAGGTTGGCGCGCAGCCGTGTCACGCTCTGGGTCGCGAGGTCGGCCTCGAGCTCGCGCTCGGCCTCGGCGAAGACCAGGGGGCGTACGAGCAGCTCGCCTTTGGCGTCGAGCAGGACGCTCGTGCGGATGGCGGGCGACTGGCGGTGTAAGAGCCGCAAGAGCCCGAGGCGCTCTTTGGGGGAGAGGCGCTCGGGATCGGCGAGGCTGAGCGCGGTGACCGCGCGCTCGCCCAGCTCTTGCACTGACTGGTGGATGCTCGTGGCCACGGCCGAGGCGGCCGTGCGCTGGTGAGCCTCGATGCGCGCGCGCATGCCTCGCTCGCCGAGCGCTACGAGCGTGAAGCCGCTCGCCGCGAGCGGCAAGAGCGCCACCGCCAAGGCGTAGAGCATGAGCTTTTGCCGCAGCGTCACGGGCTCATTCCGAGCGCGGCCATGATCTCGTCGTCGGCGGCCTTCGCGTCGAGCACCCTCGCCGTGAGCGTTGGCAACGGCACCCGCTCGGAGGAGAGCTGCAGATAGCCGCGCTCGCGATCTTCTCTCTTACAGTAGAGGCGCACGAGCGTGGCGAAGCGAAGCTCGAGCTCCTTGGCGGCGCGGCGGAGCTCTTCCTCTTCTCCCACGCAGATGAAGCCGGCGCTCGCAGAGAAGATCCTGGAGCTCGCCCCTTCACCGCCGCCCATGGTGGCGAGCACCTCGCGCAGCAGGTTGTCGCGTAAAGAGCTCATGTGCGCCGCGCCATAGATCTTTATGAGCTCGGCGAAGCGCTCGGGCCTGAGCACCAACGCCGCGCCCATGCCCGCGTCGCGCGCCCGCCGCAAAAAAGCGCGCACGGCGCCGACCGCCGACGCCTCACCCGAGAGCTCTATCGCCAGCGCGTCGAGCTGGCTTACGATGTCGCCGCGCGGCAGCGCCCGGGCCTCGAGCGAGCTCGGATCGATCGCCACGTTTATCCCGAGGGCTAAAAGCACGCGTTCGAGCTTTGCGGTCGGGGGGCTCTTGAGCAAGAGGCGCGCCGCGGTGTGGCGCGCGATGAGCACCATGGTCTCGCCGATGCTCTGGACCTCGGCGCGCGTCTTGCCTGCGAAGAGGGCCGCGTCGCCAGCGCCGGAAGCGTCGTTGACGAGGATGAGCCCGCCGTGCGCTGGCGCACCGTCGTGTGCTGGAGGCAAGAGCCTCACCGGCAGCCCGGTGCGCGCCAAGGTGGCGAAGAGCCCTATGCGGTCGAAGCGGTCTTTGGCGTGCACCAAGAGGGGGGCCGGGAGCTCTACCGTCGCGCCGGTAGGTCTCTGCGTCGCGGTCGGCAGCGCCACGAAGAAGCTCGTGCGGCCATCGTGGCTCTCCACGGCGATGACGCCGCCATGG
>CAYXQW010000147.1:0-7181 GCA_964466695.1 uncultured Bdellovibrionales bacterium | reverse complement strand
CCTGGCCATCGCGCCCATGTGGTTTTTGGTCGGCCTGGCCTCGGAGAAGTTCATAGAGGTCATAGACTCTCTGACGCGCTACAAGCTCGAGCTTTCTCAAAAAACAAGCGCCGCCAAGGCGCCCACACAAACCTCTACGATCTCATAGGAGAGCTCGCTCCATGGACGACGGCTTCGTACGCCCCGATTTTAATGCCCCCTTGGACCTCAACAAGCTGCTCGCGCAGATCCCCGAGACCGCCAAGGTCAAGGGCATGTTCTTTCACAGCGCGATAAACCAGGCACGCGAGCTCGGCTGCAAGGCGCCGGGTCGCGAGAAGTACACCGCGTTTCAAGACTACACCGTGCGCGAGCACGTGCAGGTGCTCGTCGACTGCGCGAAGCTCATTCACCCGCGGCTCCCGGTGCGCGAGGGCGTGCGCCGCCTCGGCCGCGAGGGTTACCGCGCCTTCGCGAGCAGCATGTTCGGCAAGGTCTTCTTCTCGCTCGCCGCGCGCTCCTTCGAGGCGGCGATCCGCCTCACGGGCAAGGCCTATGGGACGGTAGGCAGCACGAGCTCGGCGGAGGTCATCGAGGAGAGCCCAAAGAGCGTCATCATCCATCTGCGAGGGGTGTGGAACCTCCCCGAGTGCTACCACATCGGGGTCTTCGAGGGCGCCTTGACCGACTATCGTAAGGAGGGCGAGGTCCTCCTGCGCCAGCACGCCATCGACGACGCCGAGCTGCGTATGGTCTGGCGCTAGGGGAGCGCGCCGGCTAGTCTGCGGGGATGCGAAATTACGTCATAGCCTTGTGTCTCTTCGTCTACGGCTGCGCAGGAAAGATCGAGACGCCGACCGCGACGGTCACCGGCGAGGCACCCGAGGTGCCCTCGCTGGCCGCGGCGTACGACCAGCTCTTCGCCCTCGGCGCCGCCGTCGAGGCGCAGAACCTCGAGACCAGCCGCGAGCTTTTGCAGCGGCACTTTCACAGCCTCACCGCCGAGAGTGAGATGAAGTGGGGCAACATCCACCCCATCCCCGGCGACAGCGAGGACTCCTATCGCTTCACCGCCGCCGACCGCATCGTCGACTTCGCGCTCGCGCTCGGCAAGAAGGTGCGCGGGCACACCTTGGTCTGGCATCAACAAGCGCCGTCATGGATCTTCGAGAGCGATGACCCCAAAGCCGAGCGACCGAGCAAGCCCGAGATCTACGCCCGCATCGAGGAGCACATAACCACCTTGCTCTCCCGGTATCGCGGCAAGGTCTACGCCTGGGACGTGGTCAACGAGGCGCTCGCCGACAGCGGCGGCGTCTGGCGCCAAAGCCCCTGGCACCTGCTCGCGGGCGATGACGACGACGGCGACGGGGTACCCGACTACATCACGGTGGCGTTTCGCGCCGCGCGCCGCGCTGACCCTGACGCGCGGCTCTTCTACAACGACTATGGCATCGAGGCGGGGATAAAGCTCGAGCACGCGCTCGCGCTCGTGGAAAAGCTCAAGCAGCAAGGGCTCATCGACGGCGTGGGGATCCAAGGACACTGGTCGGTCTTTGATCCCGCGACCGACGTCGTGCGCGCGGCCATCGAGCGCTTCGCGGCCCTCGGGCTCGAGGTGCAAATAACCGAGCTCGACCTCTCCTTGTTCCGCTACGGCGATACCGCCCGCGACACCGGGTCACGCGAGGATCTGCGCGCGCGGCAGGCCGAGCGTTACGCGAGCCTGTTTCGCATGTTCCGCGAACAGGCGCGCTTGGGGCATCTGACCGGAGTCACCTTCTGGGGCGTGGCCGATAATCACACGTGGCTCGACTTCTTCCCCGTGCCTGGCAGAAAAGACGAGCCCTTGTTGTTCGACGTCGATCAGCGCCCGAAGCCCGCCTTCTTCGCGGTGCTCGAGGCAGCAGCAGCGCAGGCGCAAGAAAGCGCCGCCACACCCGCGCCCGCACAGAAGGCGGCCACGATCACCATCAACGCCGTAGGCGACGTGCAGCTCGGTCGTGCCTGGCCCGAGGACAAGGCCTCGCTCCCACCCGACGGCGCGCGGACGCTGCTTGCCGAGGTCTCGCGAGAGCTTTGCGAAGGAGATCTCACCATCGGCAACCTCGAGACCGCCCTCGCCGACAGCGGCGAGAGCCGCAAGTGCAAGCCCGGCTCCAAGGTCTGCTACGCGTTTCGCGCTCCGACCGCCTACGCGGCCGAGCTAAGAGCGCTGGGCTTCGACGTGCTCACCATCGCGAACAACCACTCCGGCGACTTCGGCGAGGAGGGGCGGAGCGAGACGCAGCGGGCACTCGGTGAGGCCGGGATCGCAACGAGCGGCGTGCTCGGCGACATCGCCACCATCGAGCACGAGGGCTTGCGCGTGGCGGTCATCGGCTTCGGCTTCGGCGCTTCGATGTACAGCGTGCACGATCTCGACGGCGCGCGCGCCCTCATCTCCGAGCTCGCAAAGCGACACGACCTGGTGGTGGTGACGGTGCACGCGGGCGCCGAGGGGACCTCCGCCACGCGCGTCACCAAGACCCGCGAGCTCTTCCTCGGCGAGGACCGCGGCGACATCCACGCCTTCGCCCGCGCGGTGGTGGACGCCGGCGCCGACCTCGTGCTCGGGCACGGGCCGCACGTGCTGCGCGCCATGGAGCTCTATCGCGACCGCCTCATCGCCTATTCGCTCGGCAACTTCTGCGCGTGGCGAAGCTTCAGCCTGACAGGGCCATTGGCGGTGAGCGTCATCCTTCGAGCGACCTTGGCGAGCACCGGCGAGCTCCTCGAGGCCGAGCTCATTCCCACGCGGCTCGTAGGCGAGGGCCTGGCCGTGCTCGACCCCGAAAAGCGCGGCATCGTCGCCGTGCGCGAGCTCTCCCGTACCGACTTCGGCGAGGAGTTGTTCGATCGTGAGGGCAAGCTCGAGATCAGGTGAGGGAAATATTAGCTATCCGATACTATCTTAACTATCTCATCCCATTGGCTCATTCTATTTGGTTATCTCATCTCGCTGCCAACGTTCTATAATCGAGGATACTAGGCGCGATCTGGCTTTACAACCACAAATATAAGTCGATCTGAGATAATTTATCCGCAATTTACCCTAAAAACTGTGTCTGTTTCGGAGACACATTCTGGCGCTGCGGACGGGTGCGTCTTCTTCTTCGCGCGATAGTATTAAAAAACGCGCATGGTCACATATATCCGCGGATGTGGAAGCTAAGTATCACATCATCGGACAAATCAGCACCATGGTGTCTTCGTTGTGGCGACAACAAAAGTAAGGAGAGGTGGGAGATCTTATTTCCCGAGGCAGAACTCGCTGAAGATCTTGTCTAGCACCTCGATCTCGACCTCGCGACCGAGGATCGCGCCGAGCTTTCGAGCTGCGCGCTCGAGCTCCGTGACCTGTAGATCCACTCCCCGATCGCCATGCGCGAGCGCCGCATTGATGGCCGCGTGGGCGCCTCGCAACGCGCAGAGGTGACGCTCACGCACCACCACGACCTCGTGCTCGGCGAAATCTTCGGGAGATACGGCGAGCGCGCGCGTAAGGTCCTCGAGCCCTTCGCGCGTGCGTGACGAGACGAACCCCAAAAACCTCGAGCACCGCGCCTCGACCTCGGCCGCGAGCCGCGCGCGGCTCGCCTCGTCGAGGAGATCCGCCTTGCTCACCACCACCGCGGCCTTCGCCGAGAGCTCACCCTCGGGCCACACACAAGACTCGGGCGCGACCAGCCACACGAGCACGTCGGCCCAGAGCGCACGCGCGCGCCCGAGCTCGATCCCCTCGCGCTCTACTCCCGCCGCGTCTTTACGCAACCCCGCCGTGTCCCAGAGCGAGAGGAGCTCGCCTCCGAGCGCGAGCTCGACCTCGATGAGGTCGCGGGTGGTGCCGGCCTCGGCGTCCACGAGCGCGCGCTTCTCGCCCACGAGCGCGTTCAAGAGGCTCGACTTACCGGTGTTCGGCGCGCCCGCGAGCACCACGTGGCGCCTCGCCCCGAGCGAAAGACGCGCGTGGGCGACGAGCGTATCGAGACGCGCGAGCACGGCCGCGAGCGCGGCACGGTCTTGGTCGCGTAAGCCCCACTCCCCTACCTGCTCGGGAAAATCGAAGCTGGCGCACAAGGCCGCGAGCACCGAGAGCACCTCGTCGAGCAGCTCCGAGACCACGGCGGACAAAGACCCACCGAGCTGCCTCGTCGCCACGCGCCGCTGCGCCTCGTTCTTCGCCGCGATCAAGTCGGCCACAGCCTCGGCCTGGCTCAGATCCATGCGGCCGTTCAGAAAAGCCCGCAAGGTGAACTCGCCTGGCTCGGCGAGCCGCGCGCCGAGCGCGAGGCTCTGCGCTATGACCTGGTCGACCACGAGGCGCGCGCCGTGAAGGTGCAGCTCCACAACGTCGTCGCCCGTGTAGGAGCGCGGCGCGTGCATCTCGACGATCATGGCCTCGTCGATCACCTCGCTTACGGAGTCGAGCACACGCGCGCGATAGAGCTTGTGCGACGCGCGCGGCCGCGTGCTCGGCGCGAGCCTCGCGGCGATCTCGCGCGCCTGCTCTCCTGCGAGGCGCACGATGGCCAAAGCTCCCCCCGCGGGCGTGGCGGGAGCAACGATCGTGTCCGCGAGGGCGTCGTACGTCTTCATCCGAATAAAGCCAAAGTGACGCGCATAACACACGCGCCGCGATTTACGGTAGCCTCGCGGAAGAGAGCGCGAGCCGGCGTTACGAGGCACGACAAAACGAACCGGTTATGCCATCAAGAGGCTCATGAGGTACGCGATCCTTTCGGATGTCCACGGCAACATCGAGGCGCTGCGCGCGGTGCTCGACGAGCTGCGCCCGATGGACATCGACTTCTACGCCTTCTTGGGTGACGCGGTCGGGTACGGCGCGAGCCCGAACGAGGTCTGCTCGGAGCTGCGTCAGCTCGCAGACGTGGCCGTCCTCGGCAATCACGACGCCGCCATAAGCGGCCGCATGGACTACGCGGACTACTACGCGGCGGCGCGGCGCGCCCTGGATTGGTGCAAGGCGCAGCTCACCTACGATAACCTCGCGTGGCTCAAGTCGCTGCCCTACCGCGCCACGCACGCCGGGATCGAGTTCGTACACGGCGCGCCCTTCGATCCCCCAACCTTCGACTACATCTTCACCTCCGACCAGATAACCGAACAGCTCGAGCACCTAGCCGACCTCGAGCGCCTCGTGTTCATGGGGCACTCGCACTTGACGCTCGCGTTCGAGGTCCGTGGCAGCGACGCCCGTCCGCTCGCTCCCGGTCGCATCTATTGTCAGGCCGACGCGAGCTACATCGTCACCGTGGGCAGCGTCGGGCAACCACGAGATCGCGACCCGCGCGCGTGTTGCGGCATCTACGACAGCACGACACGCCTCTTCACCCACCACCGCGTCGCGTACGACACGAGGCAGGCGCGGCGAAAGATCATCGATGCTGGTCTACCTTCGACTTTCGGCGATCGCCTGCTGCTCGGCATCTAGCGCGCTCCTCCTCGCGGCGTGCTCCGGCCCCCCGCCGGTGCACATCGAGCGCGTGGTGTTCGATCTCCCGCCAAGTCTCGACACCGACAGCGAGCTTCGCGACACGCTACGATCGCGGGTAGAACAACGCCTGCAAAAGACGCCGCGTACGCGCTACCCCACCGCAGCCGCGCGCGCCACCCACCTCCTACGACTCGAGCTGCGCGACGACGCGACCGGGCGTATCTTACAGGTCGCTTTGCAGCCCAAAAAAAACGCGCCGCTCTACGTGGCGGGCGCGCCGGCGCGTGGCGACGACGTGCTCGACGCCGCGCTTACAGCGTTCGACGAGGCGTGGGCGGTGCTCACCGAGCAGCGCCAGCTCGCACACGCGGGCGAGACCGCGCTCCTCGCCGCCCTCGACGCTCCCGACGCGCGCGTGCGCGACTTCGCGATCACGAGCCTCGGCGAGCAAAAGAGCACGCGCGCGGTGCTGCCCATGTGCGAGCGTTTATCGCGCGAGAGCAAGCCAGCGCTGGTCTTACGCTTGCTAGGCGCCCTCGTGGCGATCGGCGACGAGCGCGCGGTCTTGCACATCATCGCGCAAGATCATCACCGCGACCCGCAGTTCCTCGTGCAGTTGATCTACGCCGTCAGCGCCATCGGCGGTAGCGTCGCCGAGGCCTATCTCGTGACCGTGGCGAGCGGTCACCATGACGAAGAGGTTCGTAAGAACGCGGAGCGCGCGCTCGAGGAGCTCATGGCGCGTCGCTCACGCTGAGAGGAGATATGCTACTTGGCTGTCCCGGCGCGCTTGGCCGCGTCGGCGGCGTATTTGCCGCGCGGCGATAAGGTCAGGTACGTCTTGCAAGACTCGCGCGCTTCTTCGCCGCGACCTAGCAGGCGGCACATGTAGTAGTGACAGTCAGGATCGTAGGTGTAGGTGTCGATGCCCTGCTGAAAAAACCGCTCGGCCATCTCGAAGGACCTGGTCGCCTCGTTGTTCAAGCCGAGCTCGCACCAGAGCTTCGCCTGTTCGGGCTGGAGCACGTCAACGGGGACGGCGGCCATGAACTCCTCCATGTACTTGACAGCCTCGGCCTTCTTGCCGCTCTCGCGTAGCGCCGTCGAGATCCCCAACGCGGCCTTCGCCAAAATCGAACCGCCGTCTTCCTTGCGCACGCGCTTGTAGATATCGATCGCCTGCGAGTATTGCTTCGCGGCCAACAAGCGGTTGCCCTCGAGCACCTTCATCTCGGCGTCTTCGGGGTTCATCTGAATCGCGCGTTCGAGCGTGGCCTTGGCGCCAGCGTTGTCGCCCGCGCGCACCTGCGCGTCGGCCAAGGCGCGATAAGCGCGGAGGTTGTTGGGCTGCATGGCCGCGACCCGGCGCAGCGGCTCCACGGCCTCCGCAGCGCGACCGAGGTTCAACAAACCCGTGCCCCGCCTGTAGTACATGATGGGGTTTTGGCTATCGAGCTTGAAGGCCTTCTCGTACTCGGCGTTGGCCTCGCTCTGCTTGTCTTGCCACTGCAAGAGCTGGGCCTGGGCGAAGTGGGCGAGCGCCAAGGTGTAGCTGTCTAGATCCTCTGCGGGCAGGGCGAAGACGCTTACCGCGAGGCCGTATCTCCCCGTCCTCAGCGTAAATAGTCCCGCTATGACGAAGGCGGATATGCCGAGCGCGCCGGTCAGTCCCCGGGCTATCAGCCCGGTGGAGCAGCGGAGCGCC
>CAYXQW010000146.1:6202-7193 GCA_964466695.1 uncultured Bdellovibrionales bacterium | reverse complement strand
AGCGGCCGTGCGTCGAGTCGTACTTGAGCATGTAGGCCATGTAGTCGACGTCGATGAGATCGTTGATGCCGACGACCTCCACGTCCTTGCGAGCTACCGCCACGCGAAACGCCAAGCGGCCGATGCGCCCAAACCCGTTGATGCCAATTTTGATCGCCATGATTCGTTCCTCTCTCGGGGGGGTTTATACAGAGCGAAGCGCCTGCGCGGGATCGGCCCCGAGCTCCTTGCGCCTAGGTCATAGGCTTTTTGGTGGAGTTCTTCCGGATTCCCGGGCGCCTACATAGATGGATGGTGCTTTTGTAGCAAGACCTGACGGCGATCGCGTCAGTGCGCGGCGTAATTACTTGGATCTCTCACCGAGGACGTTGTTCGCGCAGGCGAGGCGCAGGCGATCGAAGCGCGCGCAGGTGTCGCTGTTGGCCGGCGCGAGCACGGAGGAGAACCCCGGGAGGTGGCGCCGGGGAGCCGCGAGGGGCGCGAACACCCTCGTGGCCTTGCCGTAAGCCCCTTCGAGCAAGGCATTGACGAGGGCTCCGCCCGCCTCGGGGGAGCTTGCGATCACCGCCTGTGGGCTTCTTGTGGACAGCTCGCTGTGGCTTCCCTGAGCGCGAAAGTAGCGGGAGAGCTCGTTCAAACCGCCGATCCGCCGAGGTGCTGTCATTGAGGCTTTCCTTTTGGCTCGACCGTGACGTAAGGATCGCAAGGCTAGTCAGGGCCGAAGGGCCAGTCAAGCGAAGTCCTCGTCATGAGCACGAGACAAAGATCCTCGTAAAAAAAGGGCTTTTGGTCACCTTGGAGGTTACCTCGCGCGCCGCGGCGCGGTCTGTGGATGACCTGTGGGCAGGCTGTGGGCGCTACTGTGGGTCTTGCTGTGGCACGCGCGTCATCAAGGTGCGTACCTCGATCATCTTGGCGAGCTCGTGCGCGAGCTTTTGCGCGGCTTGATGGTGCATCTCGGAGTCGCGATCATTGGGCTCGCAGCCCAAGG
>CAYXQW010000146.1:3844-6192 GCA_964466695.1 uncultured Bdellovibrionales bacterium | reverse complement strand
CTCCCGGATCTTCTTCTCGAGCTCTGTTGCGAGCCTCACCTGGATTTCTGCTCGATTGTCTGCCTCCGCGAGCCAGGGCTGGAGGATCGAGCGCGTGTACTCTGCGATATGGCCGTTGATCATCGAGATCTCATGATCGTCGAGCGTCACCACGTTAGGCACCAAGACCCCGTCGCCAGCGCCGCCCAAGGTCAAAAGCCTCACCCCCGAGGTACCTACGTCTTTTTGCTTGAGCGAGAGCCGCGCGGGGTTTTCAGCCTGCTCCTCGGCCGCGAGCTGAAACCAGATCTCAGGCGGCGTGGTCGGACGCCAGGAGACGACGTCGTGTGCGGGCTCATCGAGCACCGGGCGGACCTTGCCACCATTCTTTTGCGCCTCTTCGAGCGCCTCTACAAAAACCCTGGGATCGCCCTGCAAGATGGCGTCATCCTCATCGACCGCGGGGAGCTCCAAGCGCGCGAAGGCATCTCGCATACGCTGCGCGGGTGGATACTCGCCCTCGGGAAGGCTTGCGGCGAGCACCTCCGCCGCGCGCGCGATCGGCTCGTAGAGCCAGCGCGCCCGTTCTTTGGGATCCTTTATCCCGCGAGCTTGCAAGCTGAAATCGAGGTTTCTTATCGTCGCGAAATGCAGAGACAGGAGAGGTTCTCGCGGATTTGCATAGGAAAAAGCGGCCGGCGGCGAGCCGGCCATGGCGACAGCATTACGGTGCTCGACCAAGAGCACGGCACGCCTACCGAGCGCCGTCTCCTCATCACGGGTGAGCTCTTCATCGGGAAAGCTCTTACGCAAGTAGCCGATCAAGCCCTCCACTGCCCCATCACCCTTCAAGTGCGCGGGCAGAGCCGAATAGAAGGCCTCCGCCGCGCTCGCGAGTCCTTGCGCGCTCAAGCGCGCGGGCCGCGGGAGAGGGTCTAAGACGGCGGCGGTCGGCACCTCGAAGCTTATCCCTTCCGATAACCCGAACTCCGAAAACGGCGCCTTCGCCGCGATGCGCTGGCGCAGCTCTTCGCGCGCGGATTTTGGATCGCCACTCTCACGAGCCAGGTTTTCATCGACCTCGCGATCGAGCTCGAACGCAAGACGCGCGAGCGCCTCCTTGGATTTCAACGCCCCCTGCAACCGCCCCGCGAGCTCTCGCCACTTCCCGGCGTCGAGCCCGTGGAGGTACCAGAGCTCGCGCGCGCAACCGAACGCCGCGAGCACCGTCCTCGCCTCCGAAGGTTCTGAGATCCAAGGCGGGAGCTCGACCCCCGTAAACGCCGGGGTTATGTGCTTGTCCTGGATGTCGAGCAACACCTCGACGAGATCGAGCTCCACCGTAAGGGCGGGCAATGCTTTTCTTTGCGAACGTCCCTTGGCCGCCTCGCTTTTTTCTGGAACCTCGGCCCCGAGGCGCCGCCACACCATCTCGAGCGGGGGCAATTCGGCGTCCGCGGTATCATTTTTATAGAGACCATGCCTAAGCTGCGCGTGGCAGAGCGCGAGCTGCAAGGCCGCCTTGGGATCTTTGGGAGCGAACGCCGCGATACGCTCGATTTGCCGCGCGGAGAGAAACCCGGATCGCCTCGCCATATATTTGAGCTCTTGCACTGGAGCTTCGGCGTCACGCAGGTGATCGAGCCCATCATCGAGCAGCACGTCCAGAAGCTCGACGCCGCGCGTGTCCCACGGCAAGGAGTCGAAAGTCTTCTTCTCGGCTCTCTCTCGCCAGTGTTCGCGGTCGTTTTGTTCCATGGGCCTTTTAGCGAGAGAAAGACCCTCCTCGGCTGTGCGTAAGAGCTCGGGGGCAACGCGCGCGCGTGCCTCGCGCAAGGCCGCCGCGTAGACGTTCTTTTCTCCCGGAAGCTTCGTCGGCGGCGGCTCTTGCTTCACACGAGCATGGGCATAACTAGCGAGGGCTCGCTGCAACAGCCCCCAGAGCTCAAAGCCTTCGAGCTCCCCTTTCGCCGAGGCCTCCTCGAGGCTTTTTACGACACCATCGAACATCAACGGGAGCTCGATCGCGCTTATGCCTCTTGGTTTATGCGCGAGCTTGGCGAAGGCATTTACCTTTTGCGCATCTCGTATCAAAGGTTCTTCTGGCGCATCGCCGCCACCGGCGGCCGCGGCTTTGACCTTTGGCCGTACGGAGGTGGGCGCCGCCGCCCCCGTTGCGCCTGCCTGAGCCTCGGCCATGACCCAGCCGGTGTTGCCGCCGCCCCGCGAGCTGGCGCCGCCGGGCGCGGAGGGATCACCCAAGCCCCCGGGAAACCCGAGACCACCGCCGCCGCCCTTGGGCCGGCCGGGCGGTGGCTCGTCGCCACCACGGGGGCGCGCCGCCGCGTAGGGACCCTCGAGGCGCGCGA
>CAYXQW010000146.1:912-3834 GCA_964466695.1 uncultured Bdellovibrionales bacterium | reverse complement strand
ACGACCTCGGGCGGGGACATGCCTCGCGTCTCTTCCGGCCATCTCGCTCGCGCCGCGTCCGCCACGCTTTGGGTGAGCGAGGAGATCGTGGTCTCCGCGCGGCCGTCTGTGAAGTGCGAGAATTTCAAATAGACATCGGTTATTTCGGACCAGGCGGCCTCGGGATCCTTGGCCGCATGCATATAGGCCGACGCGAGCCTCAGCACGGCCATGCCATAACCCGGGTCCTGCTCGAAGATCTCCTCCATCCAAAAAACAGAGATCAGCTCTCCGACGCGACGCGCTTGCAAGGAGAGCGTGAGCGCCACGACCTCCTCGAAGAACTCCTGACCGTGTCTTTGGCGCAGCCGCTCTTGCTGCGCCTCACCTATCCCCGTCGAAAGCGCGATGAGCTCGGCCTGCTTCGTATAGGCCAAGGCCACGAGCTCGGCGGCACTAAGGTTTTCCAGCTTCTCCGAGCGCCCGCGAGTACCGGGTACGCCAGAACGGATCCGTTCGATGAGCGCCGCGCGCTCCTCGGGATCTACCTCGACCAGACGCACGATCTGCTGCTGTTGCTCGGCAAGGCCGAGGATGACGTCGAGGCGCCGGCACTTACCATCGGCGGCGGCGGCGATGCCCTCGGGCGCGAGCGCACCCTGACTCGCCTCCGCGACCAGCCTCAATAGCTCGCCGAGATCATCCGGCGCCGCCGCGCTCCCGAGGAGGGTGGGGCGTATAATGCCGAGCCCCTCTATGAGCACCTTGCTGACGGGCACGGCGTAAGGGCTCAGAGGCGAGTTCTCGCCGAGAACCTCGCGCACGAGGGCACGGGTCTTAAGATCGAGCTCCGAGATCAAGTTGCCGAGGCTAGCTAAAGCCTCGGGGTTCAAGCGCACGTACCTGTCGAGGACATGGGCCGCCCTGGCGTCACGATAGAGTAGCAGGCTCGCCACGTCGGCCACGGACACGAGCCTGTCTTGAAGAGAGCTCGACCGCGTGCCTTCATTGGGCTCGTCCTGGTAGAGCAGCCTTCGCATGACCTCGTCTGACTCGAGCTGTCCGCGCTTAATCTTATTGTCGATGCCATGGACCGCGCCCTCGCGGATATTGATGAAGGCGTCCTCGTCGAGATCGAAGTCACCGAGACGCAAGAGCGTCTTCACGGGATCTATGCCGTTCAAGATCGAGGCCACACCCAAACGCATGGAGGGGCTCATCCTGGGCAAAAGCTCGAGGACGCCATCTGGCGCCAACTCCAATGCATTCACCAAGGTCCGAAGCGGCGTTTCATTTGAGAGACCTGCTGCCTCCAACGCGCGCAAAGCTCTTTTTGCTCGCTCTCCAAGGCCATGTCGCACCGGGCCCCCGCGGCCTCCGGGCGCAGGGTCTCTCGGCGCGGGCAAGAGCTCCTTGACCTCATCTGTAGCCTTGCTGCGAGCGGCCTCGACATCCTCGCTTTGTTGCTTCGCGCGCCGCATCTGGGCGTGCACGTAGAGGAGCTCGAGATCTTTATGCGAGAGATTTTGGCCGAGAGCTTGGGCGGCTTTAGCGAACCGCGCCTTCACCTCGTCGTGCACAAGCCCCGTCTCCGCGCGAAGACTCTTAGATAGCCGCAAGAGGGAGGCTTGGGCGCCGGGCTCTTCGCGCGCGAGCAGATCATCGACGGCTTTGAGGTGGCCTTCGTCGATCCGCGTGAGCAATTCGGCGTTATTCTCGGGGTTGAGCTCCTGTATGCGCTTGCGTGCCTCGATCCACGATTCGTGGAGATCTTGGGCCGTTACCGCCTGCGCACGCTTGGTTTCATATACCTCCAAGATCCGCTGCTCGAGCGGCCTTGCTGTCTGCGTGGGATCGAGCATGACGAGCAAGTTCCGCAGCCGGCCGCAGCTCCCTTGCAAAGCCTCCAAGCACTCCGTGTATTTTTGCTGCTTCGCGCGCCAGGCCTCGGCCTCCTCGGGCGAAAGCTCACCTTCGGGCGGGAGCAAGGCCCGCCGCATCGCGACTAGGAGCTTCAAATAGGTCGGGCTCGGCTTCTCCGCGTCGCCATAACCTGCGGTGGCTTTCTTGATAGCTTCTTCATAATCTAGCTGAAGGAAACTAGCGGCGAAGTTGCGCTCGGCCTTGCGCAAACCGATCTCGGCGTCGATCAAAAGATCGCCACGATCCATCGCGCTTGGACCCGCCAGGAACTGCGCCGCACCCGAGGCGATGGCGAGGTCGTTGTTCCAGGCGTGACAGATAGTTGCCCAGGCATGCCATGGCCTAGACTCGCCTTCGATGTAGATATGTTGCTCCATGCCCGGCAAGGACCGCGCATGCCTGTTGATCTTCGCGATGAATTCAATCTCACGACTCACGGCCGTTTTATAGACCTCGGGATCTCCGATCTCCGCCATGCTCCGCGGGGGCTCGGGCAAAGGCAAAAGCACGGGATCTTGGATCTCATCGAACACAAGCCTGGTCTCGACGGCCACCTCTCGCGGCGGCGGCACGCTCGAGATCCGCGCTCGCCTCACCTCCGGCGCCGCCACCGGGCGGGCCTTACGAGCCTCGCGCACGGTGCGATCGGCCAAGATCAACTCCATGAGATCTTCGGGCGGCGCGTAGCCGAGATCACGATAACGCTCACGCACCGCTAGCGAGAGCTCGTCAATATCCTGCCCCATGTCACACACCGCGAGGACGGCCCGGAAGGCATAGCGCGGAGCGAGCGCGCGACCTTCCGAGGTCTCGCCGAAGATAAAGGTGAGCTCGTTGCGGAGTCGTCGCAGGACGAGGACATAATCGACGTCGCTCTTCTCGAGACGACCTAGGGCCTGACGCTGAGCGCAGCTCGCGGCCACGACGCGCGCGAGGCGACGGCGTTTTTCAGGCTCGATGCCACCGAAGGCGCTGCTCGATGTGTCGCACGGACTGTCGCCTCTTATTTGCCGGGAGATA
>CAYXQW010000146.1:0-902 GCA_964466695.1 uncultured Bdellovibrionales bacterium | reverse complement strand
GCTGGGCGCAGCTCGCGGCTACGGCGCGCGCGAGGCGAAGCCGCTTCGCAGGCTCGATACTGCCGAAAACGCTGCTCGACGTGTCGTCGATCGCCGCGAGCACCGCCATCGGGCTCATCTCTTCATGGTTGCGATAATAAGCGATGAGCTCGCGCCGTCGCGCGGCGACGGTGCCCTCGAAGTGCGTGACGCGCGTATAGAGCTCCGAACGAACCTTCTCGACAGCATCGAGCGCCGCTTTCATCTCGGGATCCTCGCCAGCGCGGTTTTTGAGCCTGCCCAAGACCCGGTCGAGCCTGCGGAGTAGGCGTTGCTGCGCGGCCACGGCCTTGGGGCCTGGAGGCTCCTCACGGACTGACCAGGCCTCTATCTCCGCGATGACGTCGTGGAGCTTTCTCGAAACGACGTCCTTCATGATCTGCGCGAAGCGTACGCGACCGTTCCCCGCGCTCCTGTAGGGGAGCGCATTCATGATCCCATCGATGTCATCGAGCTCGTAACGCAGCCTAACCACCGCTTCGACCTCGTGACGCGGCGGCGGCAAAGAGGAAGACGGCCCCTCGGCCCTGTCGGAGTCGCGGCCCGCCCAGCGCTTCTCGCCTTCGTCGTCGCCGTCTTTGTTCAAGACCACGCGCCGGTCCGCAGCGTCATCGGCGTTCTTCGCGAGCGGCGAAAGCTCGGCGATGCCGAAGCTTATACCGGTGCCCCTGTGCTTCTCGGCGTCTGCGTCACCCTCGTGCTTCGGGTGCGAGATCTCGGAGAGCTTTATGGCGCCGCCCCCCTCGAGCTTTATCTCGACCTGCTCGGCATAGGCCTTGATGCGGCGGCTCGCTTGGGTCATGGCGGCGTGCGCGCGCTCACGCAGGTCCAAGCTCCGGTCTTCAAAGGACCGCGTGTCGGAG
>CAYXQW010000145.1:6805-7197 GCA_964466695.1 uncultured Bdellovibrionales bacterium | reverse complement strand
CGCTTTCCTACCTTGGGCAAGCCCCGGCGCAGATCAACGTAGGCCGCCTCTTCGTAAGCGAGGCAGCACTTCAAGCGGCCACAGACCCCCGAGAGCTTCTCCTGGTTGAGCGCGAGGTTTTGATCCTTCGCCATGCGCACGGAGATCGGGCTGAAGCTCGTAAGGAAGGTGGCGCAGCAGAGCTCGCGACCGCAGACCCCGATGCCGCCGCAATATCGCGGCGCGTCCCTGACGCCTATCTGGCGCATGTCTACGTGGACGCGGAGGTGCCGCGCGAGGACCTTGACGAGCGCGCGGAAGTCGATGCGCTCGTTGCTCGTAAAGCGAAAGATCGCGTTCTTGCCGCACATCGAGAGCTCCACGCCGACGAGCTTCATCGCGTCAAGCGGTTT
>CAYXQW010000145.1:2822-6795 GCA_964466695.1 uncultured Bdellovibrionales bacterium | reverse complement strand
CGGAACACCCGCTCGTCGGGGCGGCTCCACAGGAACTCGAACGCCTCGCGCTCGAGCCCGCCATTGCGCCTCGCGGCCGCGAGATCCTCGGGCGTGGCCACGCGCAAGATGCAGCGCCCCGCCCCGCCGCCTGCCGCGGGCTTAAGGGCGAGCACGCGACCCATGCGCTCCCAATGATCTGCCTCGACCACCACGAGGTCCCCGGCAGCCACCGCGAGATCAGAGACGAGATACTCGCCTTCCTGCCCCGGACAACGAAAGCGCACCAGCGCCACGTCGCTCATAACGGACCTCCAGCGCTCATGCGCAAGTCACGCACCACGGCCTCGAGGCCCATGGCCTGATTGACATGCAGCGCCGCGAGCTTACGTAACGCCGAGAGCCGCCGCGCCGCGGCGACGAGCGCGCGCGGGGAAAAGCCCTCGCCAAGCGGCGCGCCATGCAGCATGGGCGCCTCCGCCCCATGGCGAGCCGCGAGCGTGTCACGCACCTTGAGCTCGAGCAGCGCGAGCATGACGCTCACGTGCTCGCGCGCGAGCTCGGCCGTCGTCGCGAGCACCGTGTTCCAATCGACGTCCGGCGCGAGCGCGGCCTCGAGCTTCTCATAGAGCTCCATGACCCCGCCCTGCTCGAGATCCAGGGCATGGTCCACACGCGCGCCGAAGAGCGGCGCGAGCATGCGCGCAAGCTCGGCGCACACCCCGGACGCCTCGAGCTTATGATAGACGTCGGCCGGCGCGCGCGCTTCGAGCCGCACGATGGCCGCGCGCGAGCGCACGGTCGGCAGCAAGGCACGAAGGCGAGCTGTGGTGAGCACGAAGTGCGTCGCCGAGGGCGGCTCCTCGAGCGCCTTGAGCAAAGCATTTTGCGCTGGCACGGTCGCGCGCTCGAGCGCGAAGAGCAAGAGCACCTTGACCTCGGCCTGGGCCGGCTTCAGAGCGACGCGCTGTAAACAGAGGCGGATCTGCTCGATCCCGATCACCCCCTTCTCGTTTGGCACGACCCGAACGAGGTCTTGGTGACAACGGCGCAAGCGCTCACGGCAAGAGGGGCAGTCACCACAAGGATCGACGCCTTCGGGCGAAGTACAGAGCATGCGCGCCGCGAGCGCCTCGGCGAAGGCCGTAGCGCGAGCGTCGTCGGAACTCACCAAGGCGTAGGCGTGATGCATTCGTCGCGCGACGAATGCAGCCTCGAACGCGGCGACCGCTCGCGGCTGCTCCTCGGCCAGAGCGGACAGCGTCAACATGGGGCACCTATAGCATCCACGCGCTGGCGGTTGCCACTCCCAGACGGCCGCGGTACTGACGCACCGGGCCCTAAAGATTGGAGCCGACTTGAACAGCCCACGACAACGAACGAAGCGCGCGCGCGCGTGGGCCGAGGTCCCCGAGGAGCGGTGGTCCGATTGGCGCTGGCAGCTACGACATCGCCTGCGCTCTGCGACCGATCTCTCGCGAGTGCTCGAGCTCTCCGCGGACGAGCGCGAGGCCTGCGATCGCGTGCGCTTCAAGGTCGGGGTGACGCCATACTACGCCTCTCTCATCGACGCGCGAGACCTCGCGTGCCCGGTGAGGCGCCAGGCCATCCCCAGCACCCTCGAGCTCGTAACGAGCCGTGAGGAGCGCGAAGACCCGCTGGCCGAAGACGCCCACTCGCCCGTGCCTGCCCTCACCCACCGTTATCCGGATCGCGCGCTGCTCTACACCACCCACGACTGCCCGATGTACTGCCGACACTGCAACCGCCGGCGCAAGGTCGGCGACCCGGCCTCGGCTCCACGCACGCGCGACCTCGACGCCGCCATCGCTTACCTCGAAGCGCACCGCGAGATCCGCGACGTCCTGGTGTCGGGCGGCGACCCGCTCACCTTGTCCGACGCGAAGCTCGACGCCCTGCTTGCGAGGCTCCGCCGCCTCGCGCACGTGGAGATCATCCGCATCGCGACGCGCGCCCCCGTCACGCTGCCGCAGCGCATCACCCAAAAGCTCGCCGCCATGCTGCGCGCGCACCACCCGATCTACGTCAACACCCATTTCAACCATGTGCGCGAGTGCACCCCCGAGGCCGCCCTGGCCCTCACGCTCCTCGCCGACGCGGGGTGCGTGCTCGGTAACCAGATGGTCTTGCTCAAGGGCATAAACGACGACCCGGCGGTCGCAAGGAGCTTAAACCACTGGCTCCTCGCGCAGCGTTGCCGTCCTTATTATCTCTTCCAGGCCGACCTCGCCGAGGGCATCCGCCACTTCCGCACCGAGGTGGCCGCGGGCATCCGCATCATCGACGCCTTGCGCGGCCACACGAGCGGGCTCGCCGTCCCGCACTTCGTGGTCGACCTGCCTGGCGGCGGCGGCAAGGTCTCCCTCGGCCCCGACTACCTCATCGGCAAAGATCAAAAGAACCTGCACTTTCGCAACTATGTCGGGGAGCTCTTCGACTACGAGGAAGGTTGATATGCGTATCGTCGCTCTCGTCGCCTTCGTCGCGCTTTTTGCGGCGCCCGCGCGCGCGGCCCGGATCTTCGCCGAAGGGCCGCAAAGCACCATCGACACCAAGGCCCAAGGCTGGCACCGCGACTACGAGCACGAGGCGGACTACAACGAGAGTTGGTTCTACCTCGTGCAGACGGAAGAAGGCGGCGTGCTGTTCGCGATGATGTTCGTCTCGAACCTCGGCCTTCACACCTTCGACGCCGGCTACGACGTCGCGTACTACGCCCCCGATGGGCGTAATATCACGTGTCACAAGGAGCACCGTCGCAGCGCCATCCGCGCCGCCGACGAGGGCATGGACCTCGCCATCGGACGCTCACGCACCTGGTATGACGCGCGTGGGTTCCACCTCGGCGTCGACGACGATTGTCTGCGGATGAACCTCACGCTCGTGCCCGAGCTGCCGCCGCAACAATTCGGCGACGGGCACCTCTCCTTCGACGACGGTAAGCTTTGGGCGAACGGGATAAACGCGCCGCGAGCCAAGGCGCGCGGCAAGATCGAAGGCGAGGGCATAACGGCGAGCCTCGCAGGCACGGGCTACCACGATCACAACTGGACCACCATCAAGGTCCCCTCCATGCTCGACACCTGGCGCACGCTCCGCGTCTTCGCGAAGGATCTCACCTTGGTGCTGCACGAGCAGCGCCTAAAACCACGCTACGGCGGACACCCCGTGCGCTTCGGCGTCCTCGCGAGGGGCGGCGAGGTGGTGGCGCAGCTACGCGACTTCTCCTACACCGAGGTGCGCGCAAAGCTCGATCGGAAATCTGGCTATCGCTACCCCGTCGAGCTCGCGCTGTCTCTAGACACCGGCGGCCACCGTATACGCGGCCGCGTCCGCGAGCGCCGCATGCTCGCGTCGGTGGACGTGCTCGCGGAGATCTCCTGGCCCGTGCGGGCCCTGGTGCGCACGTTCTACGCCAAGCCCTTCACGCTGCGCTACCTCGGCGACTACGAGCTCGAGGTGAAAGACCCCGCGGGTCGCATAACGCATTTGAACGGCACGGCTCCCATGGAGGCCAACTTCTACTGACCCGCGAGCCCACTGTTCATGCCAGCGACGATCGACACCTCTAGCTGCTGCGCGTGGCCCGTGAGCGGGTTTGTGACCGTAACCGAGAGGATACCCTCGGCGTTGATGTGCACCGTGGCCTTGGCCATCGTACCGGCGAGGGCCAGGGCGTGGCTGCTCGGCAGGCGCACCGTGCCGATGAGGGTGTTTTGTTGCGCCACCTCTTGCTCGCCGCGATAGAGGGTGACGCGATACTCGAGCTCCCTGCCGCCGTCGCTCGGGATGTCGAGCTCGGCGCTCGCGGGCAGGCGTGAGCCGCGCGGCACGAGGCGCACCGTGCCACCACCCGAGACCTCCGCGCAAATGGAGGCCGGCAGCACGTCGATGAGCTCGAGCGGTCGCTTCGAGGACATCGCGTCGGCGACGATCGCGACCTCGCTGGGACCGGCGGGGAAGTCGATCTCCA
>CAYXQW010000145.1:0-2812 GCA_964466695.1 uncultured Bdellovibrionales bacterium | reverse complement strand
GCGCCGAGCGCCACCGCCTCGTCGGGGTGGATCCCGGCCGATGGGTTGCGGCCGATGCGAGCCGCGAGCAGCCGGCGCACGTGGGGGCTCCTGCTCTGACCGCCGACGAGCAGCACGTCGTCGAGCTGGCTCGCCTGGATCTTGGCGCCGTCGAGCACCTGTTGCAGCAGCATGAACGTGCGCTCGACGAGATCGTTGGTGAGGCTCTCCAGGGTCTCGCGATCGAGCTTTTGGCGAAGCTCGACGAAGCCGTTGGCCGACTTGCATATATAAGGAAGGTGCAGCTCAGTGCTCGTCGTCTCGGAGAGCTGGCGCTTGGCGACCTCGGCCGCGAAGCGGATACGCTGCACGGCCACGGGATCGCGGCGCAGCGCCACGCCGTGCGCGCGCTCGAAGCGCATCAAGACGTACTCGGTGAGCCGGTCGTCGAAGTCCGACCCACCGAGGAAAGGATCACCGTCGGTGGCGATGACCTCGACGCGCGGGCCGTCGAGCCGCAGCACCGCGACGTCGAAGGTGCCACCCCCGAGATCGTACACGGCCACGGTGCCGAGGGTGTCTTGACCCCAACCGTAGGCCACCGCCGCCGCGGTGGGCTCGTTCAAGATGCGCTCGACGTAGATGCCGGCGAGGCGCGCCGCGTCGCGCACCGCGGCGCGCTGGGTCTCGCCGAAGTAAGCGGGCACGCAGATCACCGCGCGGCGCACCTGCTGGCCGAGGCTGTCCTCGGCCATCTCGCGCAGGGCGCGCAGGATGTGGGCCGAGACCTCCTCGAGGGTGATGGTCCGATCGGCGACCTTCGCCGCCACGCGGCCGTTCTCGCCACACTCGAGGTCGTAGGGGAAGAAGTGCCCGAGGGCGCGCACCTCCTTGGAGGCGAAGGGACGGCCGAGGAAGCGCTTGGAGCCGAAGATGGCGCGGTTTGGGGCCAGGATCATCTTCTCGACGGCGCGGTGCCCGACGAGCACCTCGCCGTCCTCGGCGACGAACACCACCGAGGGGATGATCTGATAGCCGAGCCGGCTCATGATCACCTGCGGGCGGCCGTCCTTGACGATCGCTACGCAGCTCTTCACCGTGCCGAGATCGATACCGACCACGGGGCCGCCAGGGGCGATGAGCGGCGCGCGCTCGAGCGGGGCCACCGTCTCGTGACGCTGGCGCGTGCTCTCGGACGAGGGCTTGCGCTCGTTCGGGTGCTGCGACCAGAAACGCTCGAGCATGGCCGCCGTACGCTCGTCCACCTGCACGAACTTGAGGCCCATGCCGGCGGTGGCCTCCCCCGGAGTGATCGCCGGCCGCGTGTGGACGACGCTGCCCACGAGTCGCATGAGGCAGCTCCCGTCGGGCAAGACGAACTCGATCGCCACCTGGCTGCCTATGGCCGGCGGGCTATCGTGCCTTATGAACATGCCGCCGTCGCTCAAGTTGGCCGCATATTTCTCCTCGATCTCGGTGAAGCCGCTCACGTGGATACGCACGCGGCTCTGGAACTGTGCTCTCGCGGGGCGGTGATCTTTGTCGTCGTTGCTCATGGTGTCGTACGCTCTAGTAGACCGCCACGACGACGCTGGATCAAGCGGCGCGCGAGGAAAGGTGCTAGCTTAGGGTGAGATGCGGAGCGAACCTATATGAACGCCCCTGGCGAGCAGCTCAAAGAGGCGCTGCGGCGCAACTTCCTCTTCGCGGCGCTCGATACGGCCGAGCTTACGACCCTCGCCGAGGAGGTCTGGCTCGAGCGTATCCCGGCGCGCTCGATAATCGTTCGCGAGGGCGATGACGCCGACGCGCTCTACCTCGTGGTCGAGGGCGGGGTTAACGTCACCAAGAAAGGTGGGCGTTTCCTCGCCTATCTCGGCCATGACGGCTTCTTCGGCGAGATGGCCATCTTCACCGAGGGGGCCAAGCGCACGGCCACGTGCGACACCGTCCTCGACACGACCTTCGCCATCATCCGCAAGGATTCGTTCGAGCAGTACTGCACAAACAACCCGAACGCCGCGTTGAAGATCTATCGCGCGATCATCCGCACGCTCGCCGAGAGGCTCGAGACCACGAGCGCGGATCTCGCCACGCTCATGGCCGCACAAGTGCGCTCGCAAGCGGACGTGAGCGAGCTCGTCGAGCGCGCGCGCAAGAAGAAACAACGCTCTTGAGGCCTTGACGCTCACGCGCTTGTTGTGACAGGAGGGAGTTGTTGTCGTAGCTTCGCGCTACGGCGGCATTCCTCAACATACGCTCTATCGGGGAACAAGCAGTCGCGGTTTGTACATGTCGCGCATGCCGTCCGGAAGCGACGTAGCGCTGCTTGCCCTTGCAGTAACAACTATCCAACCCCCGTGCCTATGAGGACGGCAAGGCAACGGGACGCGAAGGGCTGCCTCAAATGCTGGCAAAAGATGGCATCATCAACCTCAATGAGCTGAAGAAGAAGAAACCCCACGAGCTGGCTCGCTACGCCGCTGACCTCAACATCGAGGGCGCGGCCGGCATGCGCAAGCAGGATCTCATCTTCGCCCTGCTGCAAGCCCACACCAACAACTCCGGCGCCGTCTTCTCCGAGGGCGTGCTCGAGTGCCTCCCCGACGGCTTCGGGTTTCTGCGCGCGCCCGACTACAATTACCTGCCCGGCCCCGACGATATTTACGTCAGCCAGACGCAGATCAAGCGTTTCGATCTGCGTACCGGCGATCTGGTGGTCGGACAGGTGCGCCCACCCAAAGACACCGAAAAATACTATGGATTGCTGCGCGTCGAGGCGGTCAACGGCCTCGACCCTGAACAGGCCAAGCAGCGCCCACACTTCGAGCAT
>CAYXQW010000144.1:0-7203 GCA_964466695.1 uncultured Bdellovibrionales bacterium | reverse complement strand
TGGCAGTCTTGACGGTGATATCAAAGATGATATCATAAGCCATGGCCAGCGTAGAGACGCTCGTCGAGGAGATGCGGCGCAACCCAGCCGGCGTGCGCTTTGCTGATCTTGCCAAGGTTTGCAACCACTATTTCGGAGCGCCTCGGCAAGTCGGCTCGCATCGTGTGTACAAGATGCCGTGGCCGGCTGACCCGCGCGTGAACATCCAGAACGAGCGGGGTAAGGCCAAGGCGTATCAGGTTCGACAGATGCTTCGAGCGCTGGAGAAGTTGGAGGAAACCCGTGACTCTAACAAGTGATCACTATACCTATCGCGTTACTTGGTCGGACGAAGACGGCGAGTATGTGGGCCTCTGCGCCGAGTTCCCTAGCCTTAGCCATTTGGCTTCGTCGCCAGAGGCGGCCTTGCGTGGCGTTCGGCAACTCGTGGCGGCGGTTGTGCGCGATATGCAACGCAGTCGCGAGCCCGTACCGGAGCCGATTGCCTCACGCCGCTTTACCGGCAAGCTGTTGGTGCGCTTGCCGCCCGAGACTCATCGCCGGTTGGCGATGCAGGCTGCCGAGGCTGGGGTCAGCGTCAATCGTCTGGTTAGCTCGAAGCTGGAGAGGTGAATCAATTACACGGCCAAGTCGCTATCCGACGAAGGCTCTCTTGCTGACTGCACAAAAGCTGCCCCGAACGTGAGAGGGCCGACACGACCACAGAACATGAGAAAAATGATGATGACTTTGCCCAGATGGGACAAGCTGGCCGTAATTCCCATGCTCAATCCAACTGTTCCGAGTGCTGACGCCGCCTCAAAGTGCAGGCCAAGAAGTGGCAGGGCCAAGTGGGCAGCCCCCAGGTCCAAGGCTTCATGGGCGCTCTACAGCTCCAGGGCGCGGACAAGGGCGTCCTCATCACCTCGGGAGCCATCTCGGGCCCGGCGAGGGATGCCGCCAAGCAGGCCCGAGGGAAGGTGGTGTTGATCGACGGTCAGCGTTTGGCTTCGCTGATGATTGAGCATGAGGTTGGAGTGAGTCCCGAGGTTGTGAAGATCCCCAAGATCGACATGGACTACTTCGAGGATGAATAGCCTTGAGAAAGGAGCAACCCGGACCGCGGGGTCATTGATGACAATTTGGAAGCCCACATACGAGATCACCCCAAAGACTGCCAAGTTCTTGATGGCCATCGAGGCTGCCAAGGCCGACGTTGAGAACTTGGTGATCTCGCCCGCGGTGGAAACCGAGTTGCGACGACAGGCGCGTTTGCGGTCCACCCACTACTCGACTCGGATCGAAGGGAACAAGCTGACGCTGGCCGAAGCCGAGAAGGCCATCGTCAACGCCAAGGTGACGTTTCGGGGCCGTGAGCGCGACGCGGGTCCGCAATTACTGGAACGCGCTCATCAAGGTCGAAGAATGGGCCAAGGTTTTCAAGCCCATGAACGAGGAGCTTGTCAAAAAGCTCCATGCGCTCGTGGAGCACGGGCCTCGGGCAAAACCAACCGCATACCGCGATGGTCAGAACGTGATCCGAGATGCGGTCTTTGGCGCCATGGTATACCTGCCCCCAGAAGCGAAGGATGTCCCGAAGCTGATGACGGCTCTCGTGAGCTGGCTGGTGAAGGCCGACAAGTCCGGCGTGCCGGTGCCGCTCGCGGCAGGGCTTGCACACTACCAGTTCGTCACCATCCACCCATACTACGATGGCAATGGCCGCACGGCCCGACTGCTCGCGACGTTCCTGTTACACCGTGGCGGTTACGGGCTCAACGGCTTCCTGTCGCTTGAGGAGCACCACGCCAAGGATTTGGCCGGTTATTACCGCGCCTTGGCCGTTCACCCGCACCACAACTACTACGAGGGCCGCGCCGAGACGGACCTCACCCAATGGGTTGATTACTTCGTTGCCACGTTGGCCGAGACGTTCGAGGTCGTGCGGCGATCTGCCAAGGACATGGTGAAGGGAGATCAGAAGCCGCCCGTTCCAGAGCCCCTACGCAAACTGGATCACCGAGCCAGGACCGTCCTCGGGCTCTTTGGTGAGGCCGAGCACATCGGTGCCTCGGATGTGGCGCGTGTCTTGGGGCTGTCCGAGCGTATGGTGCGCGTGTTGATCGCCGCATGGGTGAAGCAGGGCTGGCTCGTCGTCTCCGACCCATCCCGCAAGAAACGCTCCTACGAATTATCGGCAATTTATCGGCAGTATATCGGCAATAGAGCGGCAAAGAAGGGGCGTAGATGACCCGCCATCCCGTTTCGACTGTGAAGGACGATGGGCAAGAGGCAGGCGGCAGCGTCCAGGAGGGGAAGTCGCGAAGCTGAAAATCCACCTTCCAGCAACGCGCAAAGGGCAGGGCACAACGAACGTAGCACCAGCGTTTGCTACAGCCTTGCTACACTCAAAAGATTCTCTAACGATTCCAGGCGAGAAAAATGGCGGGGTGGACGGGACTTGAACCCGCGGCCTCCGGCGTGACAGGCCGGCGTTATAACCAGCTTAACTACCACCCCGCGCCATGAAACAAGGAGCCGCTAGCTAGCAGAATCGATTGTCGGAGGTCAAGTCTCGGATTCCAGAGGGAGCGATACGGCCTGATAGAGCTGCCGATGGCGCTGGGCGCCTTCGCGATCGCCTTGTTGCTCGAGCAAGGCGGCGAGGTTGTAGTGAGCGTCGGCGAAGTGCGGGTCGTGGGCGATCGCGGCGCGATAAGCCTCGCGGGCGGGGTCGAGCTCGCCGATGTCGTGCAGGGTGACCGCGAGGTTGAAGTGCGCCACCGGGTGGGTCGGGTCGACGCGGATGGCCTGGCGGAAGAAGGCGGCCGCGCGTTCGAACTCCCCCGCGGCCGAGCACAGGCGGCCCACATTTATATAGGCTTCCAGGTGCTCGGGGTCGGCCTCGAGGGTCTTCAAGTAGGCCTCATAGGCGCGGTGGGGCTCGCAGTCCTCCCACTGCATGGCGAGCTCGAACCAGCCCTCGGCCGTCTTGGGTAAGCCCGAGACGTTGACCACGGCTGTGTCGTCTCGACCCAGGCGCTCGGGGCGGTCTCCCTCGCTCTTGGTGACATCGAAGCGCAGGCGTTGCTGGCCGCTCTCGGGCTCCCACGAGATGTTGCCGTCGCTCGCTACGAGCCTGCCCCCCTCGGCGAAGAGCTGCAGGCCCGAGAGTGGTTGGCTGCTGCGGACCTGTTCTTGCAACAAACGCAGGGCCTTCTTGACCCGCTGCGAAGACAGGCCGTGCTCCATGAGCCGCGCGGCCATGCGCAGCACCAACATGTCACGGAAGTCGAACCTGACCCGCTGCTTACCCTCGGGGTCGCGGGTGCCGAGGATGCCGTCGCGCACGAAGCCTCGCAGGCGCTTCTCCGACATCTTGAGCATGCGGGCTACTTCGCTGGCGCTGTAGTACGCGGTCATCAGGATATAATCGCTACACCTTTACCTCACCGGCGTCGAGACTCCTTGCGCAAGACAGGCTCGTAAGCGCGGCCGGCCTTGTGGTAACATGGAAGGATTGTCACCAAAGAGAGGCGAGCCATAGAGACCGCGAGTCACCAAGCCCCGGCGTCACAGCGCATCCTGGTCGTAGACGACGACCCGACGAGCTTGCGCCTCGTGCAGGAGACCCTCGCCGGGGATGGCTTCGTCATCGAGACGGCGAGCGACGGTGTCCAGGCGATCGAGCGTATAAGACAGAGCGCCCCGGATCTCCTCATCCTCGACGTCATGATGCCGCGGATGAACGGGCTCGAGGTCTGCCGCATCGTCAAGTCGAACGCCAACGACGCCTTCGTCCCGATCATCCTCGTCACCGTGCAGGGCGACATCGACTCGAAGGTGGCGGGCTTGAAGCTCGGCGCCGACGATTATCTCGCCAAGCCTTACAACCCCCTCGAGCTCCGCGCGCGCGTGCTGTCGATGCTGCGCATCAAGAGCTTGCAAGATCGCATCAACGCCAAGCGACGCGACCTCGAGGCGCTCTCGGTTACCGACGACCTCACGCATCTTTTGAACCACCGCGCCTTGCAGCAGCGCCTGAAAGACGAGTTCTCGCGCGCGCAGCGCTACAACGAAGCGGTGGCGGTGTTGATGGTGGACGTCGATCAATTCAAGGACGTCAACGACCGGCACGGCCATCTGTTCGGCGACTTCGTCTTGACGGAGCTCGCCAAGATCTTGCAGGCCTCGGTGCGTGAGATCGACATCTGCGCGCGCTACGGCGGCGACGAGTTCATGGTGGTCCTGCCGCAGACGCATTTCTCGGGGTCGCTCACGGTGGCCGACCGCATCTGGCGCGCGACGGCGAGTCACCCCTTCCGCGACGCTAGCACCGGCGCGCACGTCACCGTCTCGATCGGCGTGTCTTTCTATCCGAACAAGAACGTCTCGACGCTCGAGCAGCTCGTCGGGTTCGCCGATCAGGCCCTCTACCAGGCCAAGCGCGAGGGTCGTAACCGCATCTGCCTGCACCAGCAGCTCGCTTATATCTATAGCCCAGCTCGTGTGGCGCAATGACGAGGTGGGGCCAGAAGACATGACCTTCAAGATCCTCGTCGTCGATGACAGCGACAGCGCGCGTGACCTCGTGCGCAAGGCCCTGCAAAGCTCGGGCCTCGACCTCGAGGTGGTCGAGGCCGAGGACGGGGCGGTGGCTTTGCAGAAGGTGCTCGAGGGCGGGATCGACATCGTGCTCTCCGACATCGTCATGCCCAAGCTCGACGGCGTGGAGCTTCTGCGCGCCATCCGTAAGCACCACGACGCCGACGCGCTGCCTTTGATCTTGATCACCTCTCGCACCGGCGACGAGGTGCGCACGCAGAGCTTCGAGGCGGGGGTGAACGACTACCTGTGCAAGCCCTTCTCCGCCATCGAGCTTGTAAGCCGCGTTCAGGTGCAGCTCCGCATGCGGGCCCTCCAAGACGAGCTCAAGCAGGCGAATGAGCGCTTCCGTAAGCTCGGGGCGCGCGATGAGCTCACGGGGCTAGCCAATCGCCGGCACTTCTTCGAGCTCGTGCACCGTGAGCTCTCGCGCGCGCGGCGACACCTCTTGCCCATGTCGATCTGCGTCATCGACCTCGACGGCTTTCGTGAGGTGAACAACCGCGTGGGTTACTTGATAGGCGACGCCATCATCAGCGAGACGGCCGTGGTGCTCGGGCGCGCGGCGCGCGGCGACGACGTGCTCGCGCGGATAGGTGGCGAGAAGCTCGCGGCCTTGCTGCCGCAAACCGACGCGGCCGAGGCGCAAAACCTCGGCGAGCAGCTCTGCGAGGCTGTGCGCACGCACGTCCTGCCTCACCCCAATGCTGCCAGGGTGACGATCTCGATCGGCGTCGCCACCTTCCCGAGCCATGGCGTCGAGTCCGTGGATGAGCTATTCAACGCGGCCGAGGCGAGCCTCGACCGCGCCAAAGAGCGCGGCGGCGACAGGGTGGAGCTCTTCGAGGCCGTGGGCGGCACTTGAGCGCGCGAGCAGGACATGACCGAGACCGTAGGACTGGTGCTGAAACCCGGCGCCGCGGAGGCGCGCGAGGCCGCGCTCGCGGTCCGCGCCCTGTTACCCGAGGCGAGGCTCATCGTCGAGCGTGATGGGCCGCACGCCGTCGCGAGCTTGCGCACCGAGCTTCTACCAGTAGAGCGTGAGACCTTCGAGCGTGAGAGCTCGCTCGTGGTGGTGCTCGGCGGCGACGGGACGCTCATCCACGCCGCTTCATTGTTGCCGACGCGCGTCGTCCCGGTCTTGGGGATAAACCTCGGGCGCATCGGTTTCCTCTCCGAGGTGGCGCGCGACGAGCTCGCGGAGGTGTTGCCGCGCGCGCTCGCAGGTGAGCTCGCGTACAGCGATCGGCTGCGCTTCGACGCGCGGGTCGTGAGCGGCCGGGAGGAGAAGCTCTCGCTTCGCATCTTGAACGACGCCGTGGTCGCGCAGTTCGCCCTGGCGCGGCTCGCCCGTTACCGGGTCTCCCTCGATGACGAGCTCATCACCTTCTTGCGCGGCGATGGGGTGATCATCTCGACGCCCACGGGTTCTACGGCCTACTCCATGGCCGCCGGCGGGCCCATCGTCATGCCTGGCGTCGCGGCGATGACGGTCACGCCCATCTGCCCGCACTCGCTCACGCAGCGGCCGCTCGTCTTGCCCGTCGGCCGCACCTTGCAAGTCGCGCTCGAGTCGGAAGACAGCGTCTTCGTCACCCTCGACGGCCAGCTCGGCCAGGAGTTTCGCCCCGGAGATATCCTCGAGGTGAGCGCGGCCAAGGTGCCCTTGCGCTTGTTGCAGGTGCCGCGGCGGAGCCACTTCGAGATCTTACGTCGCAAGCTCCGCTGGGGAGAGAGCTGAGGGCTTATCCTCACGCGGTGCGAATGTGCAGCGCGCCGCCTTCGAGGTGCCAGCGCTCCGTCGTGAGCGCGCGCAGCAGAGCTTGGTCGTGGCTTATGAGCACCAGCGCCGACGGACATGGCGCCAGCGCCTCCTGCAGGCACTCGATCGCCGGCAGGTCGAGGTGGTTTGTGGGCTCGTCGAGGACGAGGAGATGAGGTGCTCGCAGGATCCCTCGCGCCAGCACTACCTTGCGGAGCTCGCCCGGGCTTGGCGCGAGGGTCTCGAGTAGTCGATCAGGCCGTGAGCCGAGGCGACTCACGATCGTCATCACCTGCCCGAGCTCTTCGTGTGTCAAGGCATCGAGCTCTTTGATCGTGCGCTGGATCTCGTCCTCCTCGAGCTCCTGCGCGAGGTACACCACCTTATCGGCGGCAAGCTCGATCTGCCGCAGCAGGTGACGGACGAGCGTCGACTTACCGGCGCCGTTATCGCCCGTGAGCGCGATCCGCGAGGTCGGGCCGATACGCAGGTGCGGGATAGCGAGCTTGCGGCTCGGGCCGAGCGCGAGCGTGAAAGGCGCGAGCTCGAGCAGGCGGTCGCGATGCGCGCGCGAGCTCGGTAGCCAGATGCCCGTGGTGTAGGTCTTCTCGGTGCGTAGCGCTTCGACCCCTGCGCGCGCCTTCTGTAGGCGGCCTTGGAGCTGGCGCGTGAGCTGCCCCGCGCGGCCGTCTCTGTTGGTGACGCGCGCGAGGTTGATCTTACCGCGCGCGTCGTGGTCGCGCGGGTCGATGTGCCGGGCCGAGCGGCGCACGTCGGCTCGCGCGGCCTCGTGGCGCCGGCTCGCCGTCGAGCGCTCGAGGCGCTCCCACGCCTCCGGCTGCGAGGCCTTCAACCAT
>CAYXQW010000143.1:0-7218 GCA_964466695.1 uncultured Bdellovibrionales bacterium | reverse complement strand
CGCGAGGGCTTCGATATCGGTCTTTGCTACAAGGCGAACCGTGACGCTGCCCTCGAGGTGCAAGCCGCGATCCAGGCGGCAGGTCGCGTCGCGCACGTCCTCGAGCTCGACGTCGCGGCGGGGGAGGCGGCCGAGGCCGCGGTGAACGACTTCATCGCCGCACACGGCTGTCCGTACGCGCTCGTCAACAACGCCGGCCTGCACGAGGACGCGTTGTTCGCGATGACGAGCCGCGCGAGCTGGGACCGTACGATCGCGACCAACCTCGGGAGCTTCTACTCCATAACGCGGCCCGTGGTGCGTCAGATGTTGCGGCAGCGCCGCGGGCGCATCGTGAGCATCACCTCGGTGGCGGGTGAGCGCGGCAACGCGGGTCAGGTGAGCTACAGCGCCAGCAAGGCGGGCATCATCGGCGCCACCAAGGCCCTGGCGCTCGAGGTCGCCGCGCGCGGCATCACGGTCAACGCCGTCTCCCCGGGCATCATCGCGACGGATATGACGCGCGACCTCGTCGCCGAGAAGCTCTTGCCCTATAT
This sequence comes from uncultured Bdellovibrionales bacterium, assembly GCA_964466695.1. Lineage (GTDB taxonomy): Bacteria > Myxococcota > XYA12-FULL-58-9 > XYA12-FULL-58-9 > JAFGEK01 > CAYXQW01. Next base: position 6,682 of record CAYXQW010000143.1, on the reverse strand, counting down.
CCCTATGGGTCGCTTCGGTACGGCCGAGGAGGTGGCGGCGGTGGTCGTGTTTCTGTGCTCTGCGGCCGCGTCCTACGTGACGGGGCAGGTATTCGGCGTCAACGGCGGGATGTACACCTGACGGCGCGAGCTGATAGGAGCGTGGCGTGCTCGTCCCTCAAACCCCTCCTCTCCTCCTGCTCGATGAGGTCGTGGTGTGCGAGCCTTCGCGCGTCGTCGCGCGGCGGCGCTTTCCGGAAGGTGATCCGGTCTTCGCGGGCCACTTCCCGGGCAACCCCATCGTCCCGGGCGTCATCCTCATCGCGGGCATGCTGCAGGCGCTCGCGAGCTGGGCTGACGGCGGTGTTTGCGTAAAGGGGATCGAGCGCGCGCGCTTTCGCCGGCCGGTCGTGCCTGGTGATGAGGTGGTGTTCGAGGTAGACACGCGCGAGGCCTGTCTCAATGACTACCTCGTGACCGCCAAGGCGAGCGTGGGCGAGGCGCGCGCCGTCGACGCGGTTTTGCTCATCCGACCTTGTCGGTAGCCGCCAAGAGCCCTTGCCGAAGCGCGTCCTCGTCGCATAACTTGATCATCATGGACAGCTTTCCCATCACGCCCGCGGGCCACGAGAAGCTCAAGCAAGAGCTACAAAAATTGAAGACGGTCGAGAGGCGCAAGATAAGCCAGGAGATCGGCGCCGCGCGTGAGCTCGGGGACCTCTCGGAGAACTTCGAGTACCACGCCGCCAAGAACCGCCAGGGCTTCATCGAGGCCAAGATCCGCGAGATCGAGGACAAGCTCGCGCGCGCGCAGGTGATCGATCCGAGCAAACAAAAGGGCGACCGCGTGGTGTTCGGCGCGACCGTGCGGCTCGCCGATATCGACTCCGGCGAAGAGAGCGCCTACCAGCTCGTGGGCGAGGTCGAGGCCGAGGTCGAGCAGGGTCGTATCTCCATCACCTCCGCCGTGGGCCGCGCGCTCGTGGGCAAGGAGGTGGGGGACGAGGCTCGCCTGCCGGGCAAGGGGGGGCCGCGCACCGTGGAGATCGTCGACGTCAGCTTCGGTTAGGAATGGAGAGGGGGGACAAGTGACGACGAGCCCCGCGCTAAGCCCACTCGAAGAAGCGAGGCTCGCGCTCATCAAGCCGCTCGCTTTTGTCTGCCGCGGCGGGCTCTTGCACCTTAGGCGCGTGCACGGGGTCGAGGCCTCGGTGCGAGCTTTGGCCGAGCGGCTCTTGGCGCTCGCGCGCGACAACGACGCCGTCGCGAGGCAAGTCCAGGCTATCTTGCGCTCCTTGCCAGACGGCGAGGCTCCCGAGCTTGTGCGCCTTGCGAAGCTCAAAGGTTGCTTGGAGCTGGCCGAGAAGCTCGAGCTTGCGGCTGCCCCGATCACGCCGCGCGTGAGCATAGGGCCTGGGCTCGATTGCGATGTGCAGTTCATCAAGGGGGTCGGCCCTCACCTCGCCGAGCTCTTGCGTCGCCGGGGCCTGAGGACGTTGCGCGAGCTGCTCTATTTTTTGCCGCGACGCTACGAAGACCGCCGCGCGGCGCTCGCGCTCGGCGCGCTCGGGCCCGACATGGCGGCCACGGTCGAGGCCGAGGTTTTATCGAAGACGGTCCGTGCGATGCGCGGCCGGCGAAGCCTCGAGGTGCTCCTCGGCGACGGCGCGGATATCCTGCGGCTCCGTTGGTTTCGCGTGCCAGGTCGTGCTTTTGTCGATCGCTTCGTCGAGGGCGCGCGCGTGCGCGTCGCGGGCGCGGTGCGGGAGTATCGCGGGCAGCTCGAGATGGTGCACCCCGAGCTCTTGCCGCTCGGCGGGGTCATCGATGACGTCCTGGTCCCTGTTTACTCCGAGCTCGAGAGGATGCCCGCGACGCAGATGCGTCGCATCATGGCCGCGGCCATTGAGCTTGCCGGAGAGCTCGAAGATCTCTTGCCCGAATACCTGCGCGCGCGCCACGGGCTCGCCGATCTGACCTCGGCGCTTCGGTGCTTGCATCGGCCGCCCGCAGGCACCGACCCCGAGCTCTTGCGTCGCGCCGCGAGTCCTTGGCACCGCAGGCTGATCTACGAGGAGCTGCTCTTGCTGCAGCTCGGGGTCTTGCGGCGCAAGGCCTTGGTGCAATTGGATCGCGGCTCGCCGCTCGTGATCCCCTCGTCGCTCGGCGAGGAGCTATCTCGCCTCTTCGACTTTGCACCCACGCGGGCACAGGCGCAGGTGCTCTCGGAGATCGAGTCGGACTTGCGCCGGGACGTTCCCATGCAGCGGCTCTTGCAGGGGGACGTCGGCAGCGGCAAGACCGCCGTCGCCTTTGCGGCCGCGGCCGCCGTGGTCAAAGCTGGCATGCAGGTGGCCATCATGGCGCCGACGGAGCTGCTCGCCGAGCAGCATGCGCGCGTGGCCAGGCGGTCGCTAGAGAGGGCCGGGGTGCGTGTCGAGCTGCTCACCGGGGGGGCGAGCGCGGCCGAGCGCCGCCGCATCCTGGCCGCGATCGCGGGCGGGCAGGCAGAGGTGATCGTGGGTACGCACGCGCTCATCCAGCCGGACGTCTCGTTTAAGGCCTTGGGCCTCGTCATCATCGACGAGCAGCATCGCTTCGGGGTGATGCAGCGGGCCGCCTTGAGCGCCAAGGGCAAGGCCTCGTGCGGCGCCGTACCGCACACGCTCGTGATGACGGCCACCCCCATCCCGCGCACCTTGGCGCTCACGTTCTATGGCGACCTCGATCTGTCGATCATCGACGAGCTGCCGCCCGGACGCACCCCCATCGAGACGATGATCTTCCCGGGAGCCAAGCGCGAGCTGGCCTACGCGAGGGTGCTGGAAGCCGTGCGGCGTGGCCGCCAGGCCTACGTCGTCTATCCGCTCGTCGACGAGTCGGAGAGCGAGGGGATGGAGGGCGTGCAAGACGCGACCCGCGCCGCGCGCGAGCTCGTGGCGGGGCCGTTTTTGGGGTTGCGCGTGGGGCTCTTGCACGGCCGCATGGCGAGCTTTGAGAAGGACGAGATCATGCGGGCCTTCGCCGGGGCAGCGCTCGACGTTTTGGTGGCGACGACGGTGATCGAGGTGGGTATAGACGTCGCCAACGCCACCGTCATGGTGATCGAGCACGCCGAACGTTTCGGGTTGTCGCAGCTCCACCAGCTACGCGGGCGGGTAGGGCGCGGCGCGCACGCGAGCGAGTGCTTGCTCATCGCCCACGGCGGCGGGAGCCTCGAGGCGCGACAACGCCTCAAGGTCATGCGCGAGTCGGGTGATGGTTTTCGTATCGCGGAGGAGGATCTGCGGCTGCGTGGGCCGGGAGACTTCGTGGGCACCAGGCAGTCCGGCTTGCCGCTGTTGTCGGTGGCGGATCTCGCGCGCGATCAGGCGCTCTTGCTGCGAGCTCGCGACGACGCCCGCGAGATCATCGCGAGCGATCCGGAGCTCTCGGATCCCCGTCACGCCGGCCTCAAGCTCTTGTGGTCCGACTTTCACGAGCGGGGGCTGGTGTTGGCTTGATGCAGCGCTACATCTCGATGATCACCACGCCGCGCTCTGGTACGTCCTCTCGATCTTCTGACGACGCTGGCCGCTCATGGGGGTAGGGGTCGTGCGGTACCTCGATGACGGGTCGATCACCATGGGATCGCCTGCGCTCTTGCTCTTCGCGCTTGCGAAGCTCTTCTATGATAAAGCTGTCCAACATCGGACTCTCCCGCACAAGTTTGCTGAGAATATCGTAGGGCGCGCCACGAGCTTGCGCAAGAATTTCAAGAGCTGACCTCAGGGCTAGCGCGCCGACCCCACGCTGTAGCCGCCGATCGAGAAGACGATGCCGGCTTGAAGCTCGCGCCAGGGTTGGCCCGCGGCTTTGCTCCCGAAGATCTTCATGCCCCAGCACTCGCAGGGCGATTGATAGTCGATCCCGAGGCTGTGCCCTGAGAAGCCGGGCAAGGTCTCGGTGCGTTCCTGTCCGGGCGGCAAGAAGCAGTAGCTCGTAGCGTAGGAGGCGCTGAAGTAGCGGCGCAGGCGAAGAGTGACGCGCCCGTCGATATACTCGACCCAGCTCGCGCCCGGGACGGTGCGGTCCAAGGGCGCCGCGAGCTCGTAGATGCTGTGCAAGAGGCGGCCGCTCTCGGGCGTGTAGCGGTTGTACGAGGCGCGCAAGGACAAGGGTCCGATGGGGGGCGAGGAGGCCCACACCAAAAGCTCGCGGAGCGCGCGGTTTTGATCGAGGGTGAGGGAGTCTGTCTGCTCGTGCGCGAGCCCGGGGAAATAGATGCTGGTCTGGGCGCCGAGGCTCCCCGCGCGCGGGCTTACGAGGCGGATTTCGAGCTGGCTCGCGAGCAGCTCGGCGCGCGTAAGGTCGAAGGGCTGGCGCAGCTCCAACGTCGCGAAGGGCGCCGCCGTGCGCTTTTTCGTGTCGAAGAGCGCCTGTCCGAGCGCGAGGCTCAATTGCTGCGAGGTCTGATCGCGGCGCAGGCGCGCGTCGAGCTGGCTCACCTTGGTCATGGCTGCGAGCGCCGCGGCGCGTTGTTGCGAGAGCTCGACCGGGTCTTCGGCGGGGTCGTCGATGACGAGGCGACGAAAGGCGATCTCGTCGAGCGCGGGGCCGCTGCGCCAGGGCATCCCGAGGTAGTCGATGCGCGGCGTGATGACGTGGCGAATGGCGCCGAAGTCGCGGGCGAGGTGCAGCCACGAGTTGGCCTCGGTGATGGCGGCGAGGTTTTGCCGCGGCTCACCTACACCACCCGTGCCACTGAGCCAGGCCGCATCGAGCGTGCCCTTGGCTCGCAGGCGCAGCGGCCCTGCGTCCTTCGCGAAGGCGAGGTTGGGCGCGGCGCGCGTCACAAACAGCGTGGGCGACTCCGAAGGCGAGGCCTCACGCCACGGGCCATAGCGGTCGAAGCTCGCGTCGGCGCCGAGGTGGAGCCCCGCGCCTATCGCGGTGGGCATGAGCTGCCAGGCGACCCCGGGGCCGTGCTGAGGCCCGAGGGCCTCTTCGCGCTGGAGGTTGCGATAGTCGTCGCGGGTGTTGCCGATGCGCTGCAAGTAGTCGGCCGAGGCGCTCGCCGTCATGCGGGTCGTGCGGAGCTGTAGCTGCAGGCGCGAGGGGATGTAGACGGCGGCGCGGTCGCTCAAGGCGATGCCGAAGTCGTCGAGGTAGCGATCGTCTGAGAGGAAGCGGCCGCGCAGCAAAAGTCGCAGCGAGTCGGAGAAGTCGGTGCGATGATCGGCGCTTACGGCCACGCGGTCTTTGAGCTGCCAGTAAGGGCTCGTTGTGGGGTGCTCGGCGGCGATGGCGGCCCCGTTTTGCCCGTCGTGCGTCCACTCGAGAGACCACGTGCCTTGTGTCTTCTTGCTCGGGGCGTAGCGCAGGCGGCCGCCGAGACGAGGCGCGCCGTAGGTCCGCGGTGAGGCGAGCTCGTGATCGGGCGACCAGTCGGTGCGGAGCCCTGGCGTCAGGGTTATGTCCCACGAGTCGCCGATAGGCACGAAGAAGGGCAGATCGACCGTGGGCCAAACCAGGCGGCGAAACGTGATCGCCGGGGGCAGAAAGCCCATGGCGCGTGGCGTGAGCGGGAGCGACAGCGGGAGGAGGGGAGGCGTCAGCGGCACCATGACGTCGAGGCCGAAGGGTGAGATCCAGAACACCGGCCAAAATATGGTGACGCGGTCGTCGAGCTCGACGTCGATGCTCTCGCCGCTGATGCGCCAGGAGGGCTTGGCCTCGCCGCAGTCGCAGAGCGTAAAGTCGGCGTTGTCTATGCGCAGGCGGCGCTCGGTCGTACGCTCGACGTTCTGGCCGCGGAGCACCACGCTGTCGCGGCCCAAGGGGACGCCCGAGACGGGCATGACCTCGCGTCCGGCCTTGACCTTGACCTCGACCTCGCTCATGCGGGCGCGGATGCGGTCGGCGTCGAGCGCGAGGTGCTCGCAGGTCACGAGGCGATTGCCGTCGACGAGCATCACGTTGCCGCGCGCGACGGCTCCGGCGAAGTCGCCCTCGGGGGTCGTGGCGAGCTCGATCTCGTCGGCCCACAGACGCAGGCCGTCACAGGTCAGCATGGCCTGATCTTCGAGCGTGCAAAGCTCGTTCGTGCAGGTCATGGAGCCGCCCTCGAGCACGAGGTGTTTGCAGGAGGAGGTGTTTATGAGCGATGGCGCGGCGTTGCTCGACGCGGCGACGAAGGCGCAGGCGAACGCCAGGCAAGATCGGACATGAGAGGCGGGCTGGGCCATGCCCCGCGGCTCTTACTCGTGGCGGAAGTCGAGCGCAACCATGGTGTCTTGCTGGGAGACGTCGAAGGGGACCTTGCGCCGCAGGCGGATCTCCACGCTGACGCTCGCTGAGGGCTCCTCGACGGGGCGGGCGACGATCGACAAGACGGGTCCGGCGAAGAACCTAGTGAACAAGGGCCGCGTGTTGTTGTGGAGGACGACGCGCGCGTTCTCGATGATCAGCACGACCATGTTGTCGCGTGAGCTATCGACCTTGTAGCTCGCCTTCTCGCTCGTGCGTACGTACACGCGCGAGGTGTCCTCGGACTGTTGAAAGCCGACCCAGGTGATGTTCTTCGGCTCGGCATCGAGGGCCTGGGAGAAGGCCGGCGTCGAGGTCAGCGCGACGAGCAGCGGCCCGAGGGTAGAGAGAACTTTCATGTGACCTCGAAGTTAACAGATCGCGGCCCCGTGCATCAAAAAACGCGCTTAGCGCG
>CAYXQW010000142.1:0-7222 GCA_964466695.1 uncultured Bdellovibrionales bacterium | reverse complement strand
GGTAAGCTCACCCACCCGACCTTGGAGCTCCTCGCACTCTTTGGCAGAGCGCGTGTCGTTCCACAGGATGGCTGGACGCAGCGGGCGATCGGCAGCGTCGAGCAAGGTCGCCCCGTGCATCTGGCCGGAGAGGCCGATGGCCCGCACCGCCGAAAGCTCCCGCGGGTTCTTGTCGCGAAGCTCGTCGAGCACGGTCAGCGTAGCTTGCCACCAGGCGCTCGCGTCCTGCTCGGACCACGAGGGCTTTGGCCGCGACACCGCGAGCGGAGCCTGCGACGAGGTTATGATTTCACCACGCTCGTCGACCAAAAGCGCCTTGAGCGTGGAGGTTCCGAGATCGATGCCGAGAAACATCGTTATCCACTATCCAGGAGACTCGAGCTGAGCAAGCGTTAAACGATCGACTTCACCGCTAATCGATCGGGGCAATTCATGTCTAACCTTGCAAACGCACGTGATTCATGGCTTGTTGCGGGTGCGAATTTCTTCCGGAGAGACAATGTCAGGCGTAATCGTAAAAAATGTAGCGAAACATTATGGTTCGGTGTCGGTAATAGAGGGCCTCGATCTCGAGATACGTGACCACGAGTTCATGGTGCTGGTCGGTCCTTCTGGCTGCGGTAAATCCACGGTCTTGCGGATGATCGCCGGCCTCGAGGACATCACCTCCGGAACGATATCCATCGGCGAAAAGGTCGTCAACAACGTACCCCCGAAAGATCGCGACATCGCCATGGTCTTTCAGACCTACGCGCTCTACCCGCATATGTCGGTGCGCGAAAACCTCGAGTTCGGCCTAAAGATCCGCAAGATCCCGCAGCCAGAGATCGACAAGCTCGTCATGGAGGCCGTGCAGATCCTCGAGATCGAGCAGCTCCTCGACCGTAAGCCGAAGCAGCTCTCGGGCGGCCAGCGCCAGCGCGTCGCCCTCGGCCGCGCGATCGTGCGCAAGCCCGCGGTCTTCTTGTTCGACGAGCCCCTGTCCAACCTCGACGCCAAGCTCCGCGTGCAGATGCGCGGCGAGATCATGAAGCTGCAACAAAGATTGCAGACGACCTCGGTCTACGTCACCCACGACCAAGTAGAAGCCATGACCATGGGCCATCGCATCGCGGTCATGCGAGGCGGCAAGATCCAACAAGTCGGCAGCCCGCTCGATGTCTACGAGCGCCCGGCCAACCTCTTCGTCGCCGACTTCATCGGTACGCCGCCAATGAACTTCATCCCGGCCGAGCTCGACGAAGGCGGTGCCAAGCTCATCGCCAACGGGTTCACGCTCCCCGTACCGCCGCGCGCCTTGCCGCTCACCCGCGAACGCGCTGGCAAGAAGATAACCATCGGCGTCCGCCCCGAAAAGCTCTACGGTCCGGGGGAGCCCGCTCCGCAAGGCGCGGTGCGCATCGACGCCATCGTCGACATCGTGGAGACGCTCGGCGACGAGCTCATCGTCCACGCTCGCGTCGGCGATGGCCTCATCGTCTTCAAGCTCGACCCCCACCGCTCTCCGAAGGTCGGCGACAAAATCGACGTCAACATCGACCTCGAGACCCTGCATCTGTTCGACGGAGAGACCGAGACGCGGCTCGCGATCGAGAACACTTAACAACGACTGAGCCTCGCGATGGTCTCGACCGCGCGGTCTATCTGCTCTTCGCACACGTAAATATGCGGCGAGAGGCGTAAACCCCCGCGGCGTTCGCGCGCGACTATCCCCTCGGCCAATAACGCCTGCGCGAGCGCCGCGGCGTCTACCCCATCCCTTCGCGCCACGACGATGCCGCTCGGGGCCGCGGCTGCTCGATCGTACGCGAAGGCGAAGCCGTGCGCGGCGAGCCCACGCGCGAGGCGGTCGGCGAGCGCAAAGATGCGTTCGCTAACGCGCTGAAAACCGACCTCGGCCAGGTACCCGAGGCTGGCCTCGAGATAGATCCAATCGGCGAAGTTGGGCGTAGAGTAGGTGAACCTCTCGACCGAAGGCTTGAGCTCGGATTGATACGGGAGCTGCCGGAGCGGGTCGGCCATGGCGTCCGGCCCCAAGAAGATCGGCTCGAGGCGCGGCAAGAGCTCGGGGCTGATGGCCAAAACCCCGAGGCCGAGCGGCCCCAAGAGCCACTTCCAGGCGGAGAAACACACCGCCGAAACCCCCCACGCGGACATGGAGAAAGGCACGTTCCCGATCCCCTGCGTGCCATCGACGACCAAGATCACCCCGCGCGCGCGACACAGCGCCGCGAGCTCGGCGATCGGCAGCGGCATGCCGGTGCACCAGTGCACCGCCGAGAGCGCAGCCACACGCACCTTCGGAGATAAGCTCGAGGCGAAGCTCTCGAGAAAACCCGCGGCGCTCTCTGCCATGGGCACGAACCTCAAAGTCACCCCGCGCGCCTGCCAATGGCGCCACGGGTAGACGTTGCTCGGGTATTCGTCCTCGAGCAAGAGCAGCTCGTCCCCCTCCTCGAGCCGCAGCCCCAAGGAGATCATGTTCATGCCCTCGGCGGTGTTGTGCACGAGCGCGATGTCCTCTTCGGCGCAGCCTATGACCTCGCTCAGGAGCGCTTGCAGGCGCTTGCGCACGGCGCCCAAGGCATACGGCGCGGCGCCTGGGCCGTGCTCGGCAGAGCTCCGATAATACTGCTCCATGGCGCTCAACACGTGGCGACCGGCGGGTGACATACCGCTGTTGTTGAGCCAGGTGCGGCTTCGCGAGATCGGGAAGTCCGCCTGCACTCGCCGCCAGTAGTCTTTGTCAGTGAGCTCCACAGACCTTCTCCAATACCAAGGCTAGCTTGGACGCCACCTCGGCCACCGCGCGTTCGTCGGCGGGAGACAGATCGCCGCCGTCCAAGCGGTCTGAGATGTTGAGCACCCCGACGCAACGCTGATGACTCAAGACGGGCTGCGAGACGAAGGAGTTGGTCGCGTACTGACCGGCGCGCGGCATCTTCAGCAGCTCCTCGGGCATGCTGTTCTCGGTTACGGCCGCGGCGTTGCTATAAACCCAGCCCGCGATGCTGCCCGCGACTGGCACGAGCATACCCGTCGTGTGCTTCGGCAGCCCGACGCTCGCCACGATGGCGAGCGCCCCGTCGCGCGGCAACACGAGCGAGCAGCGCCGCACCGACAGCTCGCGCGCCGCCTCATGCAAGACCGCGTCGAAGAAGCGGTCGGGGTCGGTGACCGACATGGCCGTGGTGTCGAGCAAGCCGATGGGTTGCTCGGCGTCGATGAGCTGCTCGAGGTTTTGCAGGCGTACGAGCACGCGCTCGTTTTGCGCGAGCATGTGGCGCATCCCGGTGATCGACGCCACGATCAACACCCCGACCGCCCCCATGAGCGAGGCTGGCGGCAACACGAGCGCGTCATCGGCCGTGAGCCCGTCGTAGACGAGCAGCAACGTGAGCACGATCACGCTACCAAAGACGGGCAGCATCATGGGCTCTTGTCGGCTCGCCGCTTGCGCGACGAGGTAGGCCGCGTACAAGGCCACCACGAGCGAGAAGACGAGCACCGCCGGCGCCGCCATCCAGTAAGCGGCCGAGTCTGGGACCAGCAGCAAGGCAGCCGTAAGGACGAGGAAGGCGACCTTGCCGAAGAAGACATGCGACGCGTCGAGGTTGTCGAACCGCGTCGCGAAGTAGCCCGCCACGCAGAAGATGGCGAAGGTCGCCCCGAGGAGCGGCGTCCGCACGGCGAGATCGAGCGAGGGCAAGAGCGAGGTGAGGACTCCCGTGCCGCCCAGGTGGGCGACGGCGAGCCCGACCCCCGCTCCCGCGAGCCAGAAGCTCTCCCTACTCGCCCAACGGCCGCTCACGCTGTTGAGCTGGCTCACACCGACGAAGAGGGCGAGCAGGGCCAACACCAGGTGGAGCATCGACCAGTCTAGGTAGGTGTTGCCCAGGCGTTGATAGATCGCCGATGGCGGGCCGAGCAACAAAGGCCCGCTGACGAGACCGCCGCCCCAGCTCGGGTCGTAGACGCGCACGGCGATCACGTTGTCACCACGCTTGAGGATGGACGACGGGACAAAGCCCGTCATCACGGCCGTGCGCTCACCGCCGGCGAGGCGCGAGCCGAAGCGCCCCCGGGTCGCGATCAAGGACCCGTTGACATAGAGCTCCACGACCTCACGCGCCCTCCCCACCGCCACCATCCAGTCGTTTCCCACCGCTCGCTCATCGACACGCAGGTGGAGCCGGTACCAACCATAACCCTGCCAGCGAAAACGCCACGGCGTGCTCTTGGTGGGGATCTGCCGTTGCTCCCAATCGGAGTCGTCGAAGGTCGGCTCGGCGAAGGCGAGGTTATCGCCGCTACGAAAGAGCCAAAGGCCAGCGAGCTCCACCACCGACAGCGCGTCCGTAACATCGGCGTACTTGTGCCCCTCGACTTTCTGCGCGCCCGGCGAGGCGCGCGCGGAGCACAACACGAGCACGATGAGCAGCTTCGAGGCGAGGTTCATCGCGAGCTACCTCATTTGCCGAGCACGGCGTTGATCGCCCGCTGCGCCTGGGACGCCCCGCATCCCTTGGCGCTCACCACCTTCATCAAAGGCCCGACCGCGCGCTCATCACCCTCGGCCGCGAGCTTCGCGATGGCGCGCAGGCGCGTCTTGCAGTTGGTGGTCTTGAGCTCCTCGAGCGCGAGCGCCACCCAGTCCACGTCTTGGCCGGCGCCGAGCTTCTCGAGGCGCGCGGCGATCACGAGCCTGGCCTTGAGATCGAGGCTCTGATCGGAGAGCGCCGCGTTGAGCGCCGGCACGGCGTCTTGCTTCAAGTACGTCTCGACAATGAGCTCGGCGAAACGCCGCGCGTTCGGGTCGCGGTAGGTCTTGACCACGGCCGCGGTCACCTCGGCGCGCTTGGCCAGGGCGGGGTTCAGCTTGAGGCTCTGCGTAAGATCCTCGATCGCCCCGCGCAGATCCTGGTTTTGACGAGCGAGATAGACGCCGCGGAGCAGCAAGGCCTCCGCGTCACGGCCGTCCTCCTTGATCAGGATATCGAGCTCGCGCGGCACGATGTCGCTGTTCCCGACAGAGATGAGCTGCAAGACGGCCTGGCGCCGCAAGCGCCGCGCCTGCAAACGCTCCTGCGTGGCGTCGGGCGGGATCTCGACGGCGACGGCGAGCGCGTCGATGGGCTTCGCCTCGTCTACCAGATCTTTCATGTGCGCGAGCACCGCCGAATAATCGACGCGCGGGCGATAGCGCAGATAACCCGCGCCGCTCACGCCCGCGATGACGAGCGCCCACATCGCCACATAAGCGCGACGAACCCAGCGCATCTTCTTCCAGTGCCCGAGCTCCATGCCCCCAAACGGCAGCCCCGCCGCGGGGGTATCGGCGCCGTGCTCGTCTTCCGGCGCATCCCCGGCGTGCGCAAAAGCGCGCGCGCGGTACACCGTGACGGGCTCGGGGATGCCCTTGAGATCGAAGTCTCCGACCCGCTCGCACGGGAGCTGCGAGCGGTTCATGGTCAGGTAGATGGCGTGCGAGAAATAGATCTCGTTGGCGGGAGTTATGCTCTCTATGCGCGCGGCGACGTTCACCGGCTCACCGAAGACATCGCCGCGATGCACCCGCACCTCCCCGAGGTTCATCGCGATGCGGATATGGATCGCCTCGTCGGCGCGGCTCGAGGCGTTGTGCTGGTGCAGCCTGTCTTGGATGGCGGCGGCGCAGCGCACCGCCTCGGTGGGCGAGCGGAACACGATCATATAAGCGTCGCCGATCGACTTGACGACGCGCCCGCTGTAGCCACGCACCACCGGGGCGATGATGCGCTCGATGCGGTGGAGCATGCGCGCGTTCTCGCGATGCGTCTGCGAGGAGGTGGCCGCGGTGTAGCCCTTGATGTCGGTGAAGACGATGGCGAGGATCTCTGTGCGCATGGTGTCTTAAAGAGACGCTAGCGCAACTGGCCGCGGCGACCAAGACCCGCGCCCCCCCACCACAGGAGGCGAGATAGAGAAGCGCAGGCTTGACACAATACTCGCATATGCGCATATGCGTTAATGAACGCAGAGGTGCTCGTGAAGGACATCGCCCAATTTCTCAAGGCTCTCGCCGATGAATCCCGGCTACAGCTCCTGTGGTTACTCCTCAACCATAAGGAGCTGTGCGTCTGTGATCTCGGCGGGGCGCTCGGGGTCAGTCAGTCGAAGGTCTCTCGCCACCTCGCGATCCTTAGGCACAAGGGCCTGGTGACCGACCGTAAGGATGGCGCCTGGTCCTTCTATTCGCTCTGCCCGGCCAAAAACGAGCTCGAGCGCGCCGTGCTCGACGCGCTTCGCAAGAAGCTCGGTGACCATCCGGGCGCCGTTCGCGTTCTCGAGCGCCTAGACGAGTGGTTAGCCAGTCAGACGCGCGACGTCTCGTGTGGTCCCGATTGCCATACGCAAAAGCAGCGCGAGGCGACAAATCACTCTCGCAGAACTCTTGCAGGAGCCAGAGAATGAGCGAGCGAGCCTTGGCGGCGGGCGGCCAAAGCGCCGAGCCCAAAGTGGCGAAGCGTCTTTCCTTCCTCGACCGCTACCTCACCTTGTGGATCCTCATCGCCATGGTTGTGGGCGTCGGTGGGGGGTTCCTCGTCCCGAGCGTCGTCCCATTCGTCAATCAGTTCAATGTCGGGACGACCAACATCCCGATCGCCATCGGGCTCATCTTGATGATGTACCCGCCGCTCGCGAAGGTCCGCTATGAGGAGATGGGATCGGTCTTTCGCAATACAAAGATCTTGGGGCTGTCGCTCGTGCAGAATTGGGTCGTCGGCCCGATCGTGATGTTCGTTCTCGCCGTGCTCTTTTTACACGACAAGCCCGAGTACATGGTGGGGCTCATCATGATCGGCCTCGCCCGCTGCATCGCCATGGTCATCGTCTGGAACGACCTCGCCAAGGGCGACACCGAGTACTGCGCCGGGCTCGTCGCCTTCAACTCGATCTTCCAGGTGCTGCTCTACTCGGTCTACGCCTACGTCTTCATCACCGTGGTGCCGACCTGGTTCGGCCTGCAGGGTATCGAGGTCAAGATCACCATCGGCGAGATCGCGAAGAGCGTCTTTGTCTACCTCGGCATTCCTTTCATCGCCGGGATCCTCTCGCGCTTCTTTCTCATCCGGCTCAAGGGAAAGGACTGGTACCACACGAGGTTCATCCCGAAGATAAGCCCGATCACGCTCATCGCGCTGCTCTTCACCATCGTCGTGATGTTCTCGCTCAAGGGCGA
>CAYXQW010000141.1:5105-7312 GCA_964466695.1 uncultured Bdellovibrionales bacterium | reverse complement strand
CGCGAGCTGCCCATGGCGAACCTGCACGTCAAGCCGGTCGAGGGGCTGGCCGGCGTCAAGGAAGCCTCGCTGAAAATCGAAAACACGCTCACCGAGTGGAAATTCCTCGACGGCGTCACGCTCAACGTGGCCGTGGCCCACGGGCTGGGCAACGCCAACCGCGTCATCGACGCCGTCCGCAGAGGGAAAAAAAGATATCACTTCATCGAAGTCATGACCTGCCCCGGCGGCTGCATTGCCGGCGGCGGCCAGCCCATCGGCGCCAACCTCGACGCCATCCGCGCGCGCATGCAGGCGCTCTACAAGATCGACCGCGACGCGGCCGTTCGCACCTCGCACGGCAACCCCTCGGTGCAGCGGCTCTACGCGGAGTTTCTGGGCGAGCCCTTGGGCCACAAGAGCCACGAGCTCTTGCACACGCACTACCACGCGCGCGAGGTCGTCCCCTAGATGAACGTGGCCACCGGCGCCCCCTTGATCGACACGATCGAGGAGCGGTGTCGGCTCTGCTATACCTGCGTGCGCGAGTGCCCGGCCAAGGCCATCCGCATCAAGAACGGTCAGGCCACGGTGATCGAGGCGCGCTGCATCGCGTGCGGTAACTGCCTGCGCGTCTGTAGTCAGGGGGCGAAGCAGTTTCGGCGTACGCCGGTGCTCACCGCGGGCGCCTCACCCAGGAAGACGGCCCTGTGCCTGGCGCCGAGCTTCGCCGCCGAGTTCACGGACATCCCGTCGCCGCGGCTCTTCGGCATGATCCGCGCCGCCGGCTTTACGCAGGTGCACGAGGTGGGCTTCGGCGCCGACCTCGTCGCGCGTCGCTACCGCAAGCTCGTCGCTGGCGATGAGCGGAGTCGCTACATCGCCACGTTGTGCCCGGCGATGGTCACCTATGTCGAGCGCTACCACCCGCGCCTCGTGCCCGCGCTGGCCCCGATCGTCTCCCCCATGGTGGCCATGGCTCGTTACTTGAAGCGCGTCCATGGGCCAGAGCTTGAGATCGTCTTCGCGGGGCCGTGTATCGCGAAGAAGCGCGAGGCCGAGGGCGAGACCGCGCGTGGGGATATCTCGGCGGTGCTGACCTTCATCGAGCTGCGCGAGCTCTTCGCCAAGCGAGGGATCAAGCCCGAGGACGTCGGGGACGGTGAGCTAGACCCGCCCTTCGCCGCCAAGGGAACCCTCGTGCCCTTGATCCGCGGCCTCATCGAGGCGGCGCAGCTCGAGCACGGCCTCGCCTGCGACAGCGCTATGTCGGCGGACGGACGCAGCGGCGCCTTCGATGCGATCGTCGAGTTTGAGCAGGGCGCGGTGGGGGCGAGCCTGCTCGAGGTGCTGGCGTGCGCCGGGTGCTACATGGGCCCGGGGATGAGCAACGAGCCGCTCTGCTTCACGCGGCAGGCGGCGGTGGCGCGATATGCCCGCAACCGCCTCGCCGGGCTCGACCTGTGCGCCTGGCAGGAGAGCGTCGAGGCCTGCGACGAGCTCGATCTCTCCTGCACCTTTACGGCTCAAGACGAGCGGCTCGCGACGCCGAGTGAGGAGGAGCTCGCGCTGATCCTCGCCAAGATGGGGCGCGCGCAAAAGACCGAGCAGCTCAACTGCGGCGCCTGCGGGTATGCGACCTGCCGCGATCACGCGATCGCCATCCAGGCCGGCCTCGCCGAGTCGGAGATGTGCCTGCCCTATACGATCGACGAGCTCAAGCGAACCGTCTCCGAGCTCGCCAACACGCAGGAGGCCCTGATGCACGCCGAGAAGCTCGCCAGCATGGGCCAGCTCTCGGCCGGCATCGCGCACGAGGTCAACAACCCCCTCGGCGTGGTGCTGATGTACGCCCATTTGTTGCTCGACGACTGCGCCGAGGGCAGCCCCATGCACGGCGACCTCACGATGATCGCCGAGCAGGCCAACCGCTGTAAGCGCATCGTGGCCGAGCTTTTAAACTTCGCGCGGCAAAATCGGGCGATGCCCACGCGCGTCGATCTGCGGGCGCTCGTTGCGCAGAGCGTGCGCGCGATGAAGCCGCCGAGCGGCGTCACGGTGCGTACCGAGCACGACGGCGATCAAGAGGCCGAGCTCGACCGCGACCAGATGGCGCAGGTGCTCACCAACCTCATAGACAACGCCTACGACGCCATGCCAGATGGGGGCCTGTTGACGGTACGCACCGGCGGCGACGCCGACCGCGTGTGGTTTTTGGTCTCGGATAC
>CAYXQW010000141.1:0-5095 GCA_964466695.1 uncultured Bdellovibrionales bacterium | reverse complement strand
GGCGCCGGCATCGAGCCGCACCTTCGCAAGAAGGTCTTCGAGCCGTTCTTCACCACCAAGCCCAAGGGAGAGGGTACTGGCCTCGGGCTCTCGGTGACCTACGGTATCATCAAGATCCATCGGGGGGAGATAACGTTGGAGTCTAACAGTGACGCGCGAAGCGGCCCCACCGGCACCACGTTCACGGTTACCCTCCCACGCATCACACAGCAGGATTGATTTAAGTCATGCAAGAGCAAGCAAAGAAGCAGATCCTCGTAGTTGACGACGACGTCGATTTCATCGAGCACACCAGATCGCAGCTCGAGCGCGCGGGCTACCTAGTGCTCTCTGCCGCGAGCCTCGCGGAGGCGGACGCGGTGCTCGCCGAGCACAAGCCCGATCTCGTCATCGCCGATCTCATGATGGAGTACATGGACGCGGGGCTCGTGTTATGCCACCGGGTCAAGAAGAAAGATCCGAAGACGCCCGTGATCCTGGTGACGGCCTACACGAGCCAGAGCGGCATGTCCCTCGAGGCCAACCTCGGCGAGGGGTTGTCGTGGGTAAAGGCCGACGGCGTCCTCACCAAGCCTTTGCGCGCCGAGCAGATCCAGGGCGAGATCGATCGCCTTCTCTGATAGCACTGCTCATGTGGGTTGATCTCGCTCGGGTAGTGCCGAAATTAGAATCGACCAACGTGAGCGTCGCAGTGAGGTAGATCGTGCAAGCCTTAAGGGTGCTCGTGGTCGACGACGAGGTTGGGATGCGCACGGGGGCCGCGCGCGTGCTCGCGCGCGAGAGCTTTCACTGCCGCGAGGCTGGCGACGATAATCTCTTCCATTATGAGGTGGAGCAGGCGCCAAACGGCGAGCAGGCGCTCGCCAAAATCTCCTCCTTTCGCCCCGACATCTTGCTGCTCGACATCCGCCTGCCGGGGATCTCGGGCATGGAGGTGCTCGCCGAGGTGTCGGGTAAGGATCCCGACTTGCTCACGGTGATGATGACCGCCTACCCCACGATCGACACGGCGGTCATGGCAACGCGCGCGGGGTGCTTCGATTTTCTGGCGAAGCCTTTTACGCCGAGCGAGCTTGCGGCCGCTGTCCACAAGGCGAGCAAGCACATCGTCTTGCGGCAGAAGGCGCGCCTGCACGCCGAGGAGAAGCGGCGCATCCGCTTCGAGTTCATCTCGGTCTTGGCGCACGAGCTGCAAGCGCCGCTCGCTGCGGTGGAGGGCTCGCTGCTCGATATGCAAGACCGCGCCTTCGGCGATGCGCTCGACGCTTACGAGGCGCTCATCGGCGGCGGGCTCTTGCGCATCCGCGGGATGCGCAAGCTCGTGAGCGATCTGTTGGATCTTACGCGCCTCGAGTCGGGGATGCGCCGGCGTGAGCTCGAGCCCGTCGAGGTCACGGGAGTCGCGCGGCAGGTGCTCGAGACGCTCGCGAGCGAGGCTGTGGCTCATCAGGTGGCGCTCATCTTCGAGCCTCGCGGCCCTGTCACCATGGTGGCGGATCGCACCGAGCTCGAGCTCATCTTCGCCAACATCCTGACCAACGCCATCAAGTACAACCGCGAGGGCGGGAGCGTCGAGCTTGTGGTCGCAGCGCGCGACGGGCGCGTCGTGATCAAGGCGAGCGACACGGGGATAGGCATGAGCGCGGCCGATGTCGCGCGGGTCTTCCACGAGTTCGTGCGGATAAAGAGCGACAAGACCAGGCTCATCCCCGGCAGCGGCCTCGGCCTCTCGACGGTGCGTAAGGTGGCCATGCTCTACGACGGCGACGCGACGCTCGTGAGCACGCCTGAAATTGGGACCACGATCGAGGTCGTCTTGTGCGACAAGAACGTGGCGAGGTAATTTCGCGCAACCTCGGCGCGGCGCTGGCGACAATCTCTGCTAGAAGACAAATCTGGCTTGGGTCGAGGGTCGAAAGAGGTAGGTCAACGTGGGCGATACGAAGGTCAACGCCGCGCGCGGCACCGCTGGTGTCGCGCCGGTGCAGAACGATCAGGTCCTGATATCGCAGATCGCGAGCTACTTCGAAGGGGAGAAGCGCGCCCTCGAGATAGCGTCCATAAAGCTCGATGCGGCGGATCTCAGGGCTCTCGGGGCGTGTATCAACAATACGAGGTCGCGGCCGAACACTCTTGGCCAGAGAGCGGCCTGCAAGGTCTTGTCGCTCGGCCTCGAGCTCCACGAGTTCATGGCCTTGCTGCGTGCCAATTGGGATCCTAACCGGATCCCCAACCTCAACGAGACCATGCTAAGGCGGCAGGTCCAGGCGTCGCGCGCCGAGGGCGGAGAGAGCGCCGTGCTCATCCGCACGGGCGCGTTCGATGGAGTGGTGACCGGCGAGGAGGAGAAGCATATCTGGGCGCGTGCGAACACGCTTGTCGCCTTGCGCGGCCCGTCGATCCCGGCCTGCCAGGCCCCGACGCGGCCGAGCGGCTCGTCTTTGGGCTCGTCGCTGGTTACACAGGCCAAGCTCTTGGCGGATGAGGCCAAGAAGGACGCGGCGCAGAGCGGCGACAAGGCCGCTTCGCCCGCGCGCTCACCAGGGAGCGTCGCCGACTGGTCGGCGCGGCGGCTCAAGCGTTTCAAGGCCGAGGGATGGCTCGGCACTACGAGCGAGGGCGTGCTGCGTCCCGAGATAGATGCTCGCGCCATCACCAAAGATCTCTTGCATTTAGCCATGCTCGACCCCTGTATCGCCATCGACACCTGGGGCACGATCGCTGCGCTCGCGCGCGACGAGGCGACGCGGCGCGTGGTGCTCGAGATCGCGGTCGATTTAGTGGCGGGTTTGACGCGCGAGCAGCTCACCGCGGTGCGCTTCGGCCCGCACTCCGAGGATCTCGTGACCGTGGTCGCGCGGTGGCTCGGAGAAGTGCCGCTCGAAGATCGGCACCTGCGCGCCTTGTTTACGGCCGCGTTGCTCACGGGGCAGACGCAAGGCATCGACGCTATCATCGACGCGCAAAAAAGAGCGCACAAAGGCAAGGGCGTCAAAGAGCAGCGCGCGGCCGGTCTCGCGACGGGGATCGCGCTCGCCGCTGCGGCCGAGAAGCACGGGGGTTTGTCGCGCTCCTACTACTTGCTCGACGATCAAAACCGCGACGATTTTCGCGTCGGGCTCACCAAGGGGTTGAGCCGAAACCCACGGGTCAAGATCTTGCCTGGCTGACAGCGAGGAGCACGAATGGCGCGTGCGCGCGGAACAAGAGGCCAGAGCGTAGGTGAGCTCGGCGAGCGCGGCTTGCTCGCGCGGATCGAGCGGCTCTTTAGGTCGCGCGCGGGCGTGCTCGTGGACATCGGCGACGACGCCGCGGTGCTCGCGACCAAGGCGCGCGGCGCCGTGTTGAGCGCCGACATGCTCGTCGAGGGCGTGGACTTCGACTGGCGCTTCGCGCGGCCGCGCGACGTGGGCCACAAGGCCGCCGCGGTCAACCTCTCCGATGTCGCGGCCATGGGGGCTGTGCCGCGCGGGCTGCTCTTGTCCTTGGCTTTGCGCCCGAGCGATGCGGTTGTGGATGTCCTCGCGCTCATCCGCGCCGTAAACGAGGTCGGCGCGAGGTACGGCGCGCCGCTCGTGGGTGGCGACCTATCCTCGACGAGCGGCCCCATGGTGGTCGCGGTCACCGCCTATGCCGAGCTCTCTTCGCGGCGCGTCTTACGCCGCCGGGCGGCGCGGATCGGCGACCGTGTTCTGGTCTCGGGGGTGCTCGGCGAGGCGGCTTTGGCCCTGGCGTCGTGGGAACGTGGCCAGGTTGTGCGCCGGGGCGTCGCGGCGCGGCAGCTTCGGCCCACGCCGCAGGTCGAGCTCGGCCGGCGACTCGCCGAGGCCGGCATCGTGCGGGCGTGCGCCGACATCTCCGACGGCCTCGCGAGCGACGTCCTGCACCTCGTGCCCCGCGGCCTCGGCGTGAGCCTCGAGGCGGCGAAGATCCCGATCGCGCGCGCGGTGCGCGAGGCGGCGCCGGCCTTGGGGCTCGACGCGCGCGCGCTCGCCCTCTGTGGCGGCGAGGACTTCGAGCTTTTGCTCGCCGTCAGGTCGAAGGATGTTGCCAGGGCGCGCGCGCTCGGGGCGGCGCTCGGGGTACCGCTCACCGAGATCGGCGCGGTGCGCCGCGGCGAGGGGCTAGAGCTCGACGGCGAGGCGTGGGTGGGCAAGCGCGGCTTTGCGCACTTTGGCGACGGGTATATTTGACCTCGCGCGGGTTTTGCGCTCACAATTCATGGGTGCGTAGCATTTTGAGGTTCAAGCTCCTCGCGGGATTTCTCGGCATCTCGGCCTTGAGCGCCGCCGTGCCCTTGTTGGTCTCGCATTACCTCACGGCGCCGCTAGAGCAGGGGTTGGTGGCGGCGGCCTGCGTGATCGTCTTCGGGCTTATCGGCAGCAACATCCTGGCGGGCTCGCTCTCGCGTAATATCCGCACGTTGTCGCAGTTCGCCGGGCGCATCTCGCGCGGCGATCTCTCGCAGTACGCGCGCTTCGCGCGGCCGAGCGGGATGCCGGACGAGGTCGATGAGCTCGCGAGCTCCATCAACTACATGCTCGAGAACCTGCGCGAGCTCGTGGCGCATATTCAGCGCACGGCGGCGGCGGTCGCCGAGAGCGCCCATCACCTCTCGCGCAGCGCCGAGGGGGTGAACGCCGCCACCGAGGAGGTCACGACCTCCATTCAGCAGATCGCCAAGGGCGCGGAGCTCCAGACCAACCTCGTCGAGCGGGCGAGCAAGATCATCACCGAGATCGCCGAGGGCATCGAGCGGACGGCGCGCGCGGCGGAGGACGCGGCCATCGCCTCGAACGAGACGGCCGCGGTGGCGCAGTCGGGCTCCCAGGTGGGCAAGCTCGCGGTCGACAAGCTCCGCAAGGTGTTCGAGAAGATCGAAGACACGGGCGTGCGCGTGGTGCGCTTCGGCGAGCAGTCGAAGGAGGTCGGTCAGATCGTCGAGCTCATCACCAAGCTGTCGCAGCAGACGAACCTGCTCGCCTTGAACGCCACCATCGAGGCCGCGCGGGCGGGCGAGTATGGGCGCGGCTTCGCGGTGGTGGCCGACGAGATCCGCAAGCTCGCCGAGAACGCCGCGGTGCAGTCCAAGACC
>CAYXQW010000140.1:1931-7365 GCA_964466695.1 uncultured Bdellovibrionales bacterium | reverse complement strand
ACGACCTATGAGCCCAAGCACCACGATCCAGGCCGCGCGAACATCCCCGTCGGATAACACCGCTCGCAGCCTGTCAGCGACCTCAGTAGGATAGCGCATGCCGAGCGCCGCGAGCGCGAGCGACACCTGGCGCACGACCTCGTCGTCACCATCGCGCGCGATCTCGATGAGTGGATCGATGCAGCCGCAGTCACCGATCTTGCCGAGCGCGCTCACCGCCGCCTCGACCGCGCGCGGCTCTATCCCGCTCGCGATGTCGAGCAGCTTCGGCACCGCGCCGAGATCGCCGTAGCTCTCGACGAACTCCAGAAAGAGCACCCGCGCCTCGGAGGACACCCCGTCGATCGCCGCGAGCAGCTCCGGCACCACGCGCGCCCCGAGCGTTCGGACCACCTCGACCGCGGTGCGCACGAAGGGCCGCGCCGCCGCCGTGGCGAGCAGCCGCGGCGCTCGCGCAGGCTCGCCCAAAAGACCGAGCAAGACGAGGGCACCCTCGGCCACGGCGTCATCAGCGTCGTCGAGCGCGACCTCGAGCGTCTTTATGGCCGCGGGCGAAGAGCGCAATAAGCTGTCGAGCTCGCGCTCGACCTCAACGCTCGACCCACGGCGCTGCCTCGCCAAAGCCCGCAAGGCATCGAGGCGCGCCCCACGTTTGCCACGGGCGATGGCGATCACGAGCCGCTCACGCGCCCGCGCATCGTCGCAACGGCCGAGCAGCGGGAAGACCAAGCGCGAGAGCTCCGGTCGATCGAGCATCGGCGAAAGCTCGTCGAAAGGCAAAGAAGCATCGAGGGCGAAGAGCGCATCCAGGACGTACGCGAGGCCCTGCGGCTCACCGGCCCCCTCGACTAGTCGCGCGCGCAACGCGGGGATTACATCGGTGTTGCCCATCTGCCCCAGAGCCGCCACCACCGCCGCGCGCACGTTATCGTCGTCATCGTCGAGCGCGGACAACAAGCGCTGGCGTGCCTCCTTGGTGCCGATCGCCCCGAGCACCTCGACGATGAACTTGCGACGATCGGGATCGGAGGTCTTGATGGCGCCGATGAGCGCCGGCAGCGCGACCTCGCCGAGCAAGACCAGAGCCTCGGCCGCGGCGCTCCGCAGCCCCGCGTTCTCCGGCTCCCCGAGCGCGCCGAGGAGATCGGGGACCAAATCGAGGCGCGCGCGAAACCGCTCGAAGCCAGCGAGCGCCGCCTTGCGCACGCGCCAGCTCGGGTGCCCGAGCAAGGCGAGCAGCTCGGCGGCCGTGATGCGCTCGGGCTCGATGGACTCGGCGGTGGCGTGATCACGCTCTTCCATATTTTGCCGGATCACGGGTGCGCTCATGTCTTTTCTCCACGCAGCTCGACCACCAGCGAACGAAAGGCCTCGCGCACGGGATCTTCGGTGCACAGCGCGCGCGGGCCGACCATATCAACGAGCAGGACCTTCCCCTCCTCGAGCGCTCGCTCGAGCGCCGGCGTCATCTCTCCTTGCACCGCGTGCGACATCTCGGCCGCGTGATACAGCGCGATATCGGCGGCGATGCTGCGCGCCAGAGCCGCCACGCGCTCGCATCCTATGAGATCCGTGCGCTCGTCGGCGCTGAGCGCATCGAGCTCGTCGGCGCGCCACGATCCCTCGGGCAACCGGAGCAAGACGCGGAGCTTTTGCGGCAACAAGTCATGCACGTGGTGCTGCTCGATATAGTCATCGGCGCCATAGAGCGAGCTAGGTCGGCGCTTGTAGGCGGTACGATTGAACACCGACGCGATGAGCACGATCTTCATCCCGGCGAGCTCCGGTCGCGCGCGCAACCGCTCGATCAACTGAAATGACATCACCTCGGGCAAGGCCACGTCGAGCACCGCCGCGACCGGCCGCTTCGCCTCGAGCAGCCGCCAGGCCGAAGAGCCGCTCGGCGCGTGCAGCACATGCAAACCGAGCCCACCTGCGACCACCCCGACATGCGCCACCACACGCTCGAGCTCATGCGCCACGACCACCGCCGGACCGGAGGTCTCGCGAAACACCATGGATCGACAGACCACACAGCGCCCCCACACCGCACCGTTCAAGACGACCTTGGAGCCGCAGGAAGGGCAAACGCCGTTCACGCGTGCCTCCGCGCCACTTCCGCGGCGCGTGCGACGTCGATAGCCGCGTCGCTCGCGATGACGTTCTTGACGTTGAGCAAGAGCAAGGTGCGGTTGCGGTAGTGACAGACGCCCAAGAAATAGGGCTCCTCGGCGTTATCGAAGACCCCGGGCGCTCTAAGGATGGCGCTCTTGGGGACACGGACCACCTCCGTCACCGCATCGACCACCACCCCCAAGACCCTGCTCTCGACGATGAGGATGATGATCTTGGACTGCCCCGAGTCATCGGCCGGCAAGTCGAAGCGACGGCGCAAGTCGACGATAGGGATCACCTCACCACGCAAGTTGATGACCCCCTCCACGAAGCGGGGGCCCTTACGCACGCGCGTGAGCGGCAACGGACGGATGATCTCGCGCACCCGCATGATGTCCAGCACGTACTCCTCGTCGCCGACACGAAACGCGGTGAGCTGCACCTGCTCCTCCTCGGCGACCTCACTCCTCGCAATCATGCGGCCACGTCCATGGTAACAAGAACGGCGTTGACATCGAGAACGATGACGAGGCGTGAGCCGAGCCGCCCCACACCTCGCACGAAGTCGCTCGTCTGCCTGCGGATAGCGCGCGGCGTGGCCTCGAGCTGACTGCCGTCGAGCCGCACTACGCTGTTGACCCTGTCGACCAAGAGACCCACCGGATCCTCCTCCGTGCGCACTACCAAGATGCGTGAAGGCCGGCTCGGCGGCGTCTCCTCGAGCTCGAGCACCCGCCGCAGATCGAGCACCGGCACGATGGTGCCGCGCAGCGAGATGATCCCGAGCACCGCGCGGCCAGTGCGCGGCACCTCGGTGATGAGCGGCACCTTGATGATCTCTTGGACCCCAACGATCGGGACCGCGTATTCCTCGTCCGCGACCGCGAAAGCCAAGAGCTCCAAGGTGCCGACCGTGCCGCGCGCGGCGGCGGCGCCTCCTTCGCCCTCACCTCCGTCCGCGAAGCTCTGCGTAATGAGATCGCACTCTTCTTTCGAGACGAAGAACTCGTCGAGAGGATCGCCTTCGCTCCGCGGCTCCTCGAGGTCTAGCGCGCACTCGTCCACCGACGTTGGCTTGTCACCCATCGCCTCAGACCTCCACCGACGCCGTCTCCATGGCGAGCTCATTCAAGAGCGCCACCATGTCGATGACGAGGATAGTCTGTTGATTGCCGAGCTCGGTCGCGCCCGCGATCCCCTTGATGTGTCGCAGACGCCGGCCGAGAGACTTGATGACAATGTCTTGCTGTCCGACGAGGTCATCGACCACGAGCGCCATACGGTGCTGGCCGACACCGGCGACCACGCCGAAGCAAAGGTCGGGGCGAGGACCTCCCTGGAGTTGAAAGAGCTGGCGCAGATCGACGAGCGGGACCGTCGCCCCACGCACCGCGATCACCTCGCGCCGCTCGATGGTGTCGATCTGCTTGGCCTCGATCTGCAAAGTCTCGAGGACGTTATTGAGCGGTATCGCGTAGGTGTGGTTGGCGACCGCGACGACGAGCGCCGGGATGATCGCCAACGTGATCGGGAGCGTGACCGTGATGGTGGTGCCGACCCCCTTGGTCGAGCTCATGTCGATGACACCCGAGAGGCGAGAGATGTTGGTCTTCACCACGTCGAGACCGACCCCGCGGCCGCTATACTCGGAGACCTCCTTGCGCGTCGAAAAACCCGGCAAGAAGAGCAGGTTGAAGATCTCGCGCCGGCCGAGCTCGCGCGCCCGCTCGGCGCTGACCACCTTACGCGCGATAGCGATACGCACGATTTCGTCGAGATCCACCCCTCGGCCATCGTCAGACACCTCGACCAGCACGTGGTTGCCTTGCGCCAGCGCCGAGAGCTTGACTGTCCCCTCGGGGTCCTTGCCAGCAGCGAGCCGCTCGGGCACGGGCTCGATGCCGTGATCGACGCAGTTACGGATGAGGTGCATGAGAGGATCAGCGAGATCTTCGACGATGAGCTTGTCGAGCTCCGTATTCTCGCCCGACACCTCTATACGCAACCGGCGATCGAGCTCACGACCCATCTTGCGCCCGATACGAACCATGCGCTCGTAGAGGTTCGCGAGCGGCACCATCCGCACCTCCATGATGCCAGCTTGCAGCTCGGCCAGGCGATGCTCGAAGTTACGGCTCTCCTTGTGTAGATCGACGGCGAGCCCGGTGAAGCCGAAGCGGCTCTTCATCACGTCGCTCAAGTGCAAAAAAGCAGCCTTCGTCAAAGACAGCTCACCCACGAGGTTCATCAAGCGATCGAGGCGACGAATATCCACGCGCACCGTCTGCGAGACGCTCTTGACGCTCGCCGACTCGTCTTGCGAAAGACGCGCTTCTTCGCCGCCGAAAGCTTTGACCTTGGGCTCGCTGGCCTCCCCCTCCCCTTCTCCCGACGCGGCGGGCGCGGGCTTGTCGTGAACCTCGAGCTCCGCCCGCGTGCTCGCCGCGGCCTGGTCGACCTGCGCCGGCGCCAACACGCGACGTCGGGGCACGGAGAAGACCTCTACACGATCATCACCCAGAGTCTTGGTGAGCTGCCGCAAGCTGCTGTCGGCGCCGACGATGATATCGAAAGAGATGGAGCCCGACTCGGCGGCCTTGGCGCTCGGGAGCTTGGTTATCACCTCGCCGATGGTCTTCACCGCCGCGTCGAGCTCGGCCAGACCGAGATCGAAATTCGCAAGATCGAAGGTGGTGCGGAGGATATAGAGGTTGCGCCCGCGCTTGATGTTCTCCTTGAGCCTATGCTCTTCGTACTCGGTGAGCACCGACAGGACGTCCTCGCCGAGATCGACTATATCCAGCGGGTTATCGCTGACAGCCGCGTCCCCTCTGGCCACGCGCTCGAGCCGCGAGGTGAGATCGTCGACGTCCCCGGCGTTGTCCTCGCCCTCCGCCGCCGCCGCGATGAGCACGCCGAAGCGCTCGACGCACCCGAACAACACATCCAACGCGCCGGCGTCGATGTGGACCCGGCCGAGCCGCATGCCGTCGAGCACGCTCTCGAGGCTGTGCGCCAGACGCGAGACAGCGTCGAGGCCGAACATCCCGGAGATGCCCTTGAGCGAGTGGGCGCTGCGAAACAAGTTATTGATGCGATCGGGCTCGACCTCGCCGTGCGACTTCACCTCGGCGTCGGCGGCGATGAGATCGCGATTGAGCGCGTCGACGATCTCCTGCGCCTCGGCGATGAACTCGGGGCTGGCCGGGCTCGGGCTCATGGGGTCACCCCTAGCAACGTCCTGACGATCTCCTTGAGCTGCTCGGCGGCGAAGGGCTTGGTGAGGTAGGCGTTGGCGCCGAGAGCTATGCCCTTGGCC
>CAYXQW010000140.1:0-1900 GCA_964466695.1 uncultured Bdellovibrionales bacterium | reverse complement strand
TCGCGCTCGCTCGACTCGGTGGAGACGATAAGTACGGGGGTCTTCTCGTACGACGGGTTCTTACGGACGAAGGACAGAAGCTCGAGGCCGTTGATGTCCGGCATGTTGATGTCGGTGATGATGAGCGCGAAGCTCTCGCGCGGCAGTTGACGCAACGCCTCGAAGCCGTTCGGAACCTCGATGACCTCGCAGTCTTCTACCTCCTCGACGATCGACGCGATCAGGCCGCGCATCGCCGATGAGTCTTCTACCACCAGCACCTTGCGCATCATCTACCTCATCCGCGGCCTACTCCCCCCGTTGCTTGCGTGTATCCTCGAGCTTGCGCTCGAGCAATGCCCGATCCATCGCCAACCCTGCCTGCTGTAAGAATATCTCAAGGCTGTCGGTAATACCCAAGGGTTTTCCAGAAGGGTTATCACCAAAAAGAATCGCCGCCACACGATCTCCCGAGATCAAGGGCGCCGCCACCGTATCGCCCTGCGGCCATGCGCCGCCTAAGCCCTCGATGAGGCGCTGATTACCGTCCGTGTTCTTCAGGGGCGCGCGGATCATGGAACGGAAATGACAGACGCGCGAAAAGACCGACTCCATATCGACCGGGATCTGGATGCGCCTGACCCGACCGACGAAGAGATCCGACGACTCCTCCATCGAAAATCCGCCGAGCCCCACGAAGCTACGCCGCGTCGCGAGGAACAACCCCGCCCGCTCCACCAGGTGACTCGCGAAGCGCAGCACCAGCAAAGTCACCGTGTCGCGATTGGCGGGATCTATGAGCTCCGCCACCATCGAGCGCAAAACCCCCATATCACCGGCCGAGACCAGAGGCGGCGGGAGCTCGGCCTCGAAGCTCTCGCCGAGGTCGTCCATCTCGTCCGTCATCTCGGACCCGAGGTCGAAGGAACCAGACACGGGCGCGACAACAGCGGCCTCTGGCGCGGGAGGGGTAACGAGCACCGCCTGGTCGCCTTGCGGAAGCTCGACCTCATCGCGCTCGCCGCTCGACGGCGGCGCGGGCACCACGAGCGCGGGCAGCACCACCCCCGCGAGCGGTGGTGCCTCGAGCGCCCCCGAGCCGAAGTAGGGCGTGAGCACGCGCAAAAGTCCCGTGATGAACTCGTGCACGACCTGGCCGCTGCCGTCTTTACCCGCGGCTTGCACCTGCGCCTTGCGCGGTTTCTGCAAGATGGAGAGCACGCCCATGCTCCGCGCGCGCGCCTCGGCCTCCTCGTTCTGGTAGTCGGAGAACAACACCACGGGCATGCTGGAAGAGCGCTGGTGGGCCTTCTCTAAAATCTCGATGCCGCCGAGGATGCCCTTGCCGTCGGAGCGGGCGATGATGAGATCCGAGGCCACCACCAGCTCGCTCGGGTTCGCCTCGATCTCTTTTAGAGCATCGGCGACGTTGTCCGCCGCGATGAACGCGACGAAGTGCTTCGCCAGGGCCGCCTCGATGTACTTGATTATCTGCGGATCGTCATCGACGGCGAGCAGGCGATAACGCGCGGCCAGGAGATGCGGCTTTGGGTCCGCGAGCGGCACTGAAACCTCGGGGACCTCTTCGAGCACGGCGCTCGGCGCAGCGCTGGCGGCGGCGATCTCGTGCAGCTCGGCCACCGCGACGGCCGGCGCGCGCGGCGCCATGAACGCGCGCGCTTCCTCGTCACGAGCCTTGTCGGCGGCTTCGAGCTCCGTCGCGCCCGGATGCAGATCGAGCTCGGCCGCGCTCCGCAGCTTGGCAGCGACGATCGCAGCCTCCGTCTGGTCGTAGAAGGTCGCCAGCAAAACCGGAGCGTCAGGATCAGCCCCCGGGGCAGCGGCTTCGGCGCCCGGGTCGCCGGCATTAGAGTCCGAGTTCATCAGCCACCTCTTTCATAGCATCGAGACCGATTGCCAG
>CAYXQW010000139.1:4436-7401 GCA_964466695.1 uncultured Bdellovibrionales bacterium | reverse complement strand
GCTGTTTACGTCCGTCGACGAGCTGTTTACATCCGCCGACGAGCTGTTTACATCCGCCGACGAGCTGTTTACATGGGCTCCTCGGCGCTTCGTGTGCGCCGCCGGGCCGGTCGCATCTGCTGTTCGGTCATTTGCGCGAGCCGCCGAGCTATTGCGGTGCGCCGTCAAGGTCAAGGACCACGTCCAAGCGATTGCGTTCAGGTAGAGCTCGATCGCCGTGGGGTCAGCGAGAGGGTGCGTTGACACTCGCGCGGCGCGTGCACTAGACCTTGGGCATTGTGCCCCTGACCGACGTCTTGATTCGTGCCATAGGACTTGCGGGCAAGGTCGCCGAGACGGCGGGCACGATCCTGGCCCCCGGGCCCGAGATCGAAGCGCGCATCGAGCGCCTCGCGGCCACGGTCGGACCCCATGGCGTCGATGCCTTCGGCTTCGATCCGCAGTACGTAAAGAAGGTCGTCGGTCTGCCTTTGTGGCTCTACCGCAACTACTTTCGGGTGCAGGTAAAGGGCGTGGAGCATATCCCCGATGGCCCTTGTTTCGTGGTGGCCAATCACTCCGGGCAGCTACCCTTCGACGCCGCCATGCTCATGACCGCGGCCTTCTTGGAGCGCGAGCCGCCGCGCTACCTGCGTGCCATGCTCGACAAGTTTGTCCCCTCGACTCCTTACGTCTCGGTCTTCCTCTCGCGCTGCGGCCAGGTGCTCGGCACGCCCGAGAATTGCCGGCGGTTGCTCGCGGCGGGCGAGGCCATCCTGGTCTTCCCCGAGGGGGTGCGGGGCCTCAATAAGATCTGGGATGAGCGCTATCGCCTGCAGCGCTTCGGCAAGGGTTTCATGCGTCTGGCGATCGAGACCGCAGCGCCCATCGTCCCCGCGGTGGTGATAGGCGCCGAGGAGCAGGCGCCTGCCTTCGCGAAGCTCGAGCGCCTCGGCGACTTGCTCGGGCTGCCGGCCGTGCCCGTGACCCCCTTCCACCCCATGTTGCCGTTGCTCGGGCTCTGGCCCTTGCCCACCCGTTACCGCATCGAATTCAAAGAGCCCGTGCGCTTTTTTGGGGATGCCGCCGACGATGACGCCGTCGGCGCCAGGGTCGAGGAGCTCAAGCGCTCCATGCAAGAGTTGATCGACGCCAAGCTGGCCGCGCGCGAGCACGTGTTCTGGTGAGCGCCCCATGCGTATTTTGCTGACAGGCGAGGGAGGGCGGCTCGGGCGTAGGCTCTCGCGGCGGCTCTCTGCGAGCTTCGAGCTCGCCTATCTCGATCCTCGGCGGCGCGCGGTCGAGGACGTATTCGCGGCGTACCGACCGGAGGCGGTGATACACCTCGGGGTGGGGCGCGATCCGCGGCGTTTGCGGGCACTCGCGCACGAGCGCGACATCGCGGACGCCGAGGCGCTGCTGCGCTCGTGCGCGCATCACGAGGTGCATAAGCTCGTGCTGCTCTCCTCGGGGGATGTCTATGGCCCGCGCTCGACCAACAGCCACTTCCTCGACGAAGATGCGCAGCTCGCGTCCGGGACTGAAAGCGCGCTCATCGCCGTGGATCGCGCGGTGCAGTCTTTCTTCTGGCGGCACACCGCGATCGAGACCGTCATCTTGCGGCCCTGTCACATCGTGGGACCGTACGTGCGCAGCCTCGCCACCGAGTATCTGCGCCTCCCTTTGCTCCCCACGCTCATGGGCTTCGACCCCATGCTGCAGCTTGTGCATGAGGACGACGTGCTCGCGACCATCGCGGCCGTGCTCCGGCCTGGGGTGCGAGGGATCTTCAACCTCGCCGGGGTTTTGCCGCTGCCGTTGAGCGCCGTCTTGAAGGCGACGGGCAAGCCGACCTTGCCGCTCCCCTATACCATGCTGAAGCTCTTCCTGTACGGGATGCGGGCGTATCGCGCGACGCGGTTTTGTGCGGCCGAGCTTGCGCACCTGCGCTTCAACGCGGTGCTCGACACGAGCCGCGCCGAGCGCGAGCTCGAGGTGCCTTTGACGAGGGAGCTCGCCGTGCTGCTCGCGCCCTTCGTCTCACGCTTCTAATCGCCGCGAAAGCTCGAGGTGCGCGAGCGCGCCCACGTCATGCTTGCCGATGGCCCAAGGGACGGGCGGGCGCACGAAGCGCTGTCGCCAAAGCGTGGTGCGCCGCTCGGTGGCGAGCAGGGTCTCGTGGCTCACGTCGCCGCTCTCCGCGGCGTGCACGAGGTCGCGATAGAGCTCGACGATGAGCTCCGGGGTCTTGCAAGCGAGGAAGACGTCGACGCCGGCGTGCAAGCCCGCGCGCGCGACGTCGGCGGTGGTAAAGCGCCCGGCGATGGCCTTCATCTCGAGGTCGTCGCTGATGATGACGCCGTCGAAGCCGAGCTCTTCGCGCAAGCATGACAAGACAGGGCGCGAGAGGGTGGCGGGGGTCTCGTGGTCGAGGGCGGAGGCGACGACGTGCGCGGTCATGATGGCGCCGACGCCCGCGCCGACGGCGGCGCGAAAGGGCGGCCACTCCACGCGGCGCAACCTCTCGAGGTCGTGGTGGACGGCGGGCAGCTCGAGGTGACTGTCGGTGTCGGTGTCGCCGTGGCCGGGGAAGTGCTTGCCGCACGCGCCGACGCCCGCGCCCTCGTGACCTTCGATGAAGGCCGCGCCGAGCTCGGCCACGAGGGCCGCGTCGCGGCCGAAGGAGCGATCGCCGATGACGGGGTTTTGCGGGTTGGTGTCGACGTCGAGCACGGGCGCGTAGTTTACATCGAAGCTCATGGCGCGTAGCTCCGTGGCTAAAGCCCGCCCGAGCTCGCGGGCGAGCGCGGCGTCTTTTTGTCGGCCCACCGCGCGCAGCGGCGGCCACGCGGTGGCGGACCGAGGTGATGGTGCGGCCTGAGCCCCACACATCATCCACAACCAGGATGCGGCGGCTGCGCAGCAAGCGGTCTTCGGGGAACTGAATGAACTGCGGCCAGGCCAGGAGCTTGGCTTTTTCCATTTG
>CAYXQW010000139.1:0-4426 GCA_964466695.1 uncultured Bdellovibrionales bacterium | reverse complement strand
GACCCGGCCGCCTTCTTGATCCACCGAGCACAAGAGGGGCTCGTGCGGGCGCAGGGACTTGAGCTCGGAGTTGAGCTCGGAGACCTGCTCGGGCGACTCGACGTTGCGGGCGAAGAGGATGACCCCGAGGGGCGAGACCTCACGGATGAGCGCGCGTAGCTCCGCGGTCATGGAGGTGCCAAAAAAGCCCATGATGATGCGGTTGCCACAGGCTCGGCGGACATCGGCGCGGGGGATCAGCGTTTTGGCCATAACGGTTGATAACAAAGCTCCATGACGGCTGGCCAGAGCCCGCCTTCGTGCTATGGTGCGCCGCATGGGTCGCGACCTGCTCTACAAGCCTCCAGTCCCCATCATCGCCCCCGACGAGAACGAGGGTAAGCCCGACGCCAAAGCGGCCGCCAAGGTTAAGAGTCGCGAGCTCGGGCACGTGGGCAAGACCTTCGAGAAGCCTGCCGGAGCCCCCGTACAAGAGCCCGGTAAGACCCCGGCCTACAAGGCCTCTTACTTCAACGCCGACACCTCAGGCTTAGGTCAGGTAAACCTCCGGCAGAGCAAGGCGCAGGCCTTGCGCGGCAGCGACACCGCCATGGACCTCAGGAAGATCGTGCTGCCGCCGCCCGTGTCCGGTGAGGCCCCCGATCCCGCGCGGCTGCAGGAGGCCGGGGCGTTGATGGGGCTTACAGGCGACGCCGACTTCAGCTTGGCCGCCCTCATCGGGCGGCAGAGCGCGTGGCTCAAAGGCAAGGGCGTCACCGCCGAGGCGATCGCGGCGCGCCTCGCGCAGCTTACGCGTATGGTGGCCGATCGCAAGCGTGCCCTCGCGCGGATGCTCGCTCTGCGGCGCGGCGGGGCCTTGCCCGCGACCACCCTCGCGCAAGCCGCCCTGGGCGACACCTCTCCCGAGCCTGATGATGTAGCGGCGGCCGGCGCCGAGCTCGTCGAGCGCACCGCGAGCGACGCCGAGAGGATGCACCGGCTGATCGCGAACATGCTGGGTGTCAAACGCTGATTGCGCGTGTTATAGGCGCGCGCGCATGTTCGACCTGCATTGCCACATCTTGCCAGGGGTGGATGACGGCCCGGCCGACAGCGAGGGCGCCCTCGCGATGGCTCGCGTGCTCTCGGCTCTAGGCTTCACCACGATCACCGCCTCCCCGCATGTCGGGGACGGGCCAGGGGGAAATGTCCCGCGGGCGTTGGCCGAGAGCCGGCGCGTGGTCTTGCAGGCCGAGCTCGAGCGTCATGGTATCGAGCTGTGCATCTTGCCGAGCGCCGAGCACATGATAGGGCCCGAGTTATTCGACCGCCTCGCGTCTTGTGATGTCACTCCCATAGGTGGCAGGGGACAATGGCTCTTTGTGGAGTTTCCGTGGATCGGCATCGCCGACCCCGAAAAAGCCGTGTTTCGCCTCCAGGCTCGGGGCTGGCGCCTGCTCTTGGCCCACCCCGAGCGACACGAATACATAGATCGCGCCTTGGTGGCGCGTTTGGCCGACCGCGGTGTGAGGTTTCAGCTCGAGCTCGGGAGCTTCGTCGGCCGCTACGGCGACCGCGCGCGCGAGGTGGCCATAGAGCTCGCCAAGCTGGGCCATGGGCACGTCTTGGCGAGTGATCTCCATCACCACGAGGGGGCGCTCGAGTGGCTCGGCGCCGCGTTGTCCTTCGTGCGCAAGAAGCTCGGCGAGGAGGCGCTTTGCCGGGCTCTGGTCACGGGGCCCAAGGTCATCTTGGCCGATCGTAGCGCCGATGAGCTCTTACCCTTTGTCGAGCAGAGATGAAAAAGATCATTCGTATAGTCCTCAGTCTCGCGCTGTCGTTCTTGTGCCTGTGGCTCGCTTTTCGCCGCGTCGAGCTCGGGGTGGCGGCAGCGCTCGTGCGGCGGGTAGATCTTCTCCTGGTCCTCGCTTTTATCGGCACGCTGGTCGTGCAGCAGCTCGCGCGGGCCATGCGCTGGAAGGTCCTCGTGCAGCCGTTCGTCGCGCTCTCGTCGCGCCAGGCTTTTCGCATGTCGAACCTCGGCGCCATGCTGGTCCTGGTGTTGCCGCTTCGGCTCGGCGAGCTCTCGCGTCCTTTGTTGCTCAAGCGCGAGCACGGCGCCCCCGCGAGCGCGGGGCTCGGGTCGGTGGTGGTCGAGCGCGTGCTCGACGGGCTGCTCGTGACGTTGTTCTTCGTCGCCGCGATCATGTTCTCGGTCACGGGCGAGCGCGTTTCGCCGGCCTTGCATACGGCGGCCTTTTTGGCGCTCGGGCTCTTTGTCGGGGCCTTGCTGCTCATCGTAGCGGCGCTCTTGTGGCACGAGCGGGCGCTCTCGTTGCTCGGGCGTCTCTTAGCGCTCATCTCTTCGTCCTTGGCCGCGCGGGTCACCGGCATGCTCAGGGCCTTCATCGAGGGCCTCCGGTTTTTGCCGAGTGCGCGCGCCCTCTTTTTTGTCTTCTTCTGGACGGTGTTGTTCTGGGCCGCCAATGGCTTCGGGTTTTACTTCGTCATGCTCGCCTTCGGGTGGGATCTTCCGTTGCTCGCCGCCTTTATGCTGGTGTCGATCGTGGTCATCGCCATCATGGTGCCGGCGGGCCCGGGGTTTTTGGGCACCTACCAGGCGGGCCTCGCCGCGGGCCTTACGCTCTTCGCCGTCGAGGCCAACGCGGCGGCGGCCTATGGGCTCGTGGTTTATCCCTTGAATGTGCTGGTGGTCTTGCTCTTCGGCCTACCGCACCTCTTCGCGCACAGGACGCCCTGGCGCGAGCTCGTGTCTCAATAAAGTTTTACGACCGTGGCGTCGTTGTAATAGTGGCCGAGGATCTGCTCGTAGGTGTGCCCGGTCTCGGCGCGGCCGATGGCCCCGAGCTGGCACATGCCGACGCCGTGCCCCCAGCCGGCGCCGTCGAAGCGAATGGCCACGATGGCGCCGCGCGGGTCGCGCTCGATCTTGTAGACGAAGGCACCCGAGCTCAGGTTGCCGAACAAGCGGCGGATGGGGAGCTCGTGCACCACGGTCTCGTGCCCGCGGGTCCCTACGAGCTTGAGCGCGATGATGCGTCCGCCCGGCCCGCGCTGCTCGACTACGAGGTCGCGTAAAGAGCCGAGGCGCGCGCGGCGGTCAGCGAGGAGCTTTGCGAGCTCGTCGGCGGTTAGGTGTTTCGTCCAGCGTATACGCGAGGGTTTGCCGGCCGCGGCCATCGCGCAATAGCTCTTTGGGATGGCCGCTATCCAGGCCTCCATGTTCGCGGGCGAGAGGGCCGGGTGCTCGCCCTCGTCGAAGTCCGGGCGCCCGCGCAGCGCGGGGTCCTTGGGACCGCCCCACACGGCGTCGTTGTCCTCGGTGTGACCGCCGCAGCTCGCCGAATAAGCGCACTCGACGAGTCGCTCGCCATGGAACAAGGCGAGCCCAAAGGTCGCGCGCACCGCCGCGCTCGTGCGCGGATCTTCGCGTGAGGCGCCGCCGTAGACCTGGCAATGCTGCTCGCTGCATACGTGAAAGGGCGCGTCGTGGTGCCTTCGTCCGAGCTGTGAGAGCAGGTGATTTCTGGCCGCGACCGCTTGCGCTTTCAAGGCCTCGTGCGGCGCGGAGGCGTAGATCTCGGCGGGCACCACGCCCTCGAGGAGCTGCTCGGCGGGGAGCACGTTGACCACGGCGAGCTCGCCATCGGCGCTGACCACGATATAGATCTCGCCATGGTAGCTGCGGTTCTCGCGACCTTGCCAGGCATAGCCGCGACCGAACTCGATGTCGTCTACTTGTATCGTGCCGAGCGGCGAGGAGAGTCGCACGTAGCTCGTGGCGAGCCCGAGGGGCACCTTGTCGGCCTTGACCGTAAGCTCGGCCCAGGGCCGCTCGACGAGCCGCGAGAGCACGAAGCCGCGCACCGCGTGCTTATCGAAGATCTCCTGGCGGAGCTTCTCGGCCTCGTCGTGACTTTTGGTGTTGAGCACGACGCGATATTCGCGGTTGTCGAGCACGCGGCCGTTCAAGCCGAGCACCAACCCATCTTCCACGACCGTGACGTCGCCGTAGCCGCGCTTGCGCCAGGCCGCGAGGGCTCGCTCGAGGGCGGCTTTGTCGCCGAAGCGCACGCCCTCGAGGTCTAAGTAGTGCTGGCGTTTGGCCAGGGTGGCGCGGGCCACGGTTATGCTGATGGCGTCGCCGGTCTTCACCGTGGCGCGCTTCGGCACCCCGGCCTCCCAGAAGTCGAGCTCGATCGGCGCGTGCGCCCGAAGTCGCACCAGCTTCTCGTTGTTTGCGAGTCCGACGGCCACGATGGGCTCACCGCTAGGGGCGAGCGCGATGCGGTCGCCGTAGAGCAGATCGAGGCCGCTCGGCAGAGCCACGGGCTCGTCGTTGCCGGGCAGCTCGGCCGTGACGACGAACGCCAAGGCCGCCACCTTGGCCCAAAACAGCATTATCCGACTTCGATGTCGATGCGCT
>CAYXQW010000138.1:2562-7420 GCA_964466695.1 uncultured Bdellovibrionales bacterium | reverse complement strand
TGAGCACGTAGGAGACGAGCACGTTTATCGAGAGGCTCGTGCCGGCGGCGAGCATCACCATCTTCGACCTGCCGATGCCGCTGAAGAAGGAGCCGAGCGTGCCGCGCAGCAAGCCGAAGATGGTCCCGAACATCACGATACGAAAGTAGCTCACCTGCGGCCCGAGCTGCCCCTCGGGGATCCCCATGACGACGAAGAGCCTGATGGCCGCGGGGACCAGCATGAGCAGCAAGGGATAGGCCATAAAGCAGACGAACACCGCCTGCGCGGCCACGCGCCCGCACTTGTCGGCCTGCCGCGCCCCGTAGTGCTGCGCCACGAGCGCGTTGGTATAGCCGGTGAGGCCCACGAAGAACGTCATGAGCATAAAGCACGTGAGCCCGCCGCCCATGGCGGCCGACATGTACTGCGAGCCGAGCCGCGCGAGGAAAATCCGGTCGGTGACCATCATCAAGGTCTCGCACGCCTGCGAGACGAAGAGCGGAAACCCTAGCGACACTAGCTCTTTGACGCCCCCCGCCGACTTCTCATCGATCCGCACTCGCTCCTCTTTTCTCCACAATCCTTGACTCGGCTCCGCTGACTAGGCATTAAGCGCGGCGATGCTGTAGCACAAAAGGCGCGGTACCCAAGTGGTAAGGGAACGGTCTGCAAAACCGTCATCCACGGGTTCGAATCCCGTCCGCGCCTCCAAAATCAAACCCCGATACGAATCAACTCTATGAGCGGCGCGTCCTCGTCGCGAGGCTCGCGAAGATCGATCTCGCACTCGATCATCCAGTCGTCCTCCCCTTGCTCGTCCACGATCTTCTGCATGACGCGAAAGAGGCGCGGCGCCCGCTCGGTGATCGTGGTGTTGCGCGTCTGCCGCGCGCGCGGCGTCGTGTCGATGGCCGCGTGCTCGTCATAATAAGGAGCAAGCTCGCCCGCGATGCGCTCGCCCGGCCAGTCGCCGTCCGGCTGCAAGAGCGCGGCTGCGGCCGCCGAAAAGTCCTTCTTCGCGAGCGCCGCGAGCAACCCGTGCAGCTCGGCGCGTACGCGCGCAGCGAACAGGCGCGGGTTCGCCGCGAGGTCCTTCGGCTTCGCCGGCGCTTGCTTCGCCTCCTCTGCGACCACGACCGCCTCGGGGTCGCGGAGGCGCTCCCACTCGTCGATGAGGCTCTTGTCCACCCCGCGCACGAGCCCCCGCAGGTACATGACGACATCGAGGGTGGCGTCGTCGTGATAGCGCTCCGGGACCGTCTGCACGAGGGCCTTGTAGACCTCGCCGAGGTAGCGCAAGAGCAAGCCCTCGACCCGCTCGAGCCCGTAGGTGACCACGTAGTCGTTGAAGCCGTAGAGGTTCTCCGCCATCTCGCGCGCGATGGACTTCGGCCGGATGTTCTCGGCCCCGACCCACGGGTGCTTGCTCGCGAAGTCGTTGAAGGTCGCATAGACGAAGTCGCGGTTTGGCTTTGGGTGCTCGAGCTTCTCGAGCTCGACCAGCCGCTCCTCGTACGGCACCCCTTGCGCCTTGAGCTCGGCCACCTTCTCGCCTTTGAGCTTGTCGAGCTGCCGGTACAAGATCGCGTCGGGGTTCTCGATGATGGCCTCGACCTGCGTCAACACATCGAGGGCATATGAAGGCGAGGACAGATCGAGCAACATAAGGCTCTCGATGAGATAGAGCGCGAGGGTGTGAAACAGCGAGAAGTCGTGCTGGAGCTCGACGGCCATGCGCACGTACGAGCCGCGATATCCCTCGTGGCGGTGCAGCACCACGATGCCCGCCTGCCGCAGCGTACGAAAGCGCACAGCGGCCTCGCGCCGGTGCTTCGCCTTGAGCGCGGCCGAGTCGTGGCAACGGTCGATGAGCTCGACGAGGCGCCGATAGCCGCCGCCTCGCACCGCCACCTCGCTCTGCACGAGCCCGAGCAAGAGCCCGAAGCTCACCTCGAAGCGCGACGCGAGCGGCTCGGGCTCTCTTGCGACGAGGCGCGTAAAAGTGGCCTCGTCCCACAAGGCAAAGCCGCGCTCGGGGGGCTTGCGCTTGACCACCTTGCGGCCGGTCTGCTTCTTGAGCTCGAGGCGGCGGTTTTCCACCACGTGCTCGGGCGCCATCGCCACCACGTAGCCCTGCTCGTCGAAGCCCTTGCGGCCGGCGCGGCCGGAGATTTGATGAAAGTCGCGCGCCGAGACGATGGCCGTCCCCGCGCCGTCGTACTTGCAAAGCTGCGTAAAGAGCACCGTGCGGAGAGGGATGTTGATCCCCATGCCGAGGGTGTCGGTGCCCGAGACGACCTTGAGCAACCCACGCTGTGCGAGCTGCTCGGTGAGCCGGCGATACTTCGGCAAGAGCCCCGCGTGGTGCAACCCGATGCCGTGGCGCAAGAAGCGCTGCACGTCCTTGCCGTTCGGCGTGTCGAAGCGCGCCGCGGCGAGCGCCTCACGCAGCGCCGCCTTCTCCTCCTTGGAGGAGACGTCCACGCTCATGAGGTCCTGTGCGCGCTCGGCCGCCGACCGCTGCGTGAAGTTGACGAGGTAGATGGGGGCGCGACCCGCGCCGATGAGCTCGGCGATGGCCTCGTGCAGGAGCTTGTCCGAGTAGGCGTAGTCCAGGGGCACGGGGCGCAGGGAGCTTTTGACCTCGGCGACCTCGCGACCCGAGAAACGCTCGATGCTCTCCGCGATCTTGCGCGTATCGCCGAGGGTCGCCGACATGAGCACGAAGCGGGTCTCGTCGAGCAACAACAGCGGCACCTGCCAGGCCATGCCGCGCTCGCGATCGGCGTAGTAGTGGAACTCGTCCATCACCACGCACCCGGCCGCAAGGCGCGCCTCGCGGATGGCGAGGTTTTCGAGGATCTCGGCGGTGCAGACGATGATCGGCGCCTCGCGGTTGACGCTGGCGTCGCCCGTGAAGAGCCCGACGTGCTCGGCACCGAAGAGGTGGCAGAGCTCGAAGAACTTCTCGTTGACGAGCGCCTTGATGGGGCAGGTGTAGAAGGCCCGCTCGCCGCGGACGTGCTCCAAAAACAAGGCGAAGCTCGCGACGAGGGACTTGCCCGAGCCCGTGGGCGTCTTCAAGACGAGGTGCTTGCCCTCGGCGAGCGCGAGGATCCCCTCTTCTTGCGCCGGATAGAGCGCCCGACCGTCGGCCGTGACCTCCTCGATGAAGACCTCCATGGCCTCGCTCGCGCTTATGCGACTCTTGCCGAGCGCGCCGAGCGGCGTCGCGCTTTGGGAGGGAGGGGGCAGCATGGATATCGCACACCTCCACCTCGCGGCGCGCTAGTCAAGCAGCGCTCGCCCGACTACCTTGTCTTAAGCATGGCAACCCCGCCCACCCTGCCCTCCTTGTGCGCGCTGCTCGACGAAGGCGTCCGCGAGCGCATAGCGCCGGCCATGAGCGCCGTCGTGCTCGCGCGCGGCCGCCTCGCACACCAGAGCGTCCACGGCTCAGCTCGCCTCTCGCCTACGCCGCGGCCCCTGCGCGACGAGAGCGTCTTCGACTTAGCGTCCCTCACCAAGGTCATGTGCACGACCACGCTCGCGGCGCTCTTTTATGAGACGGGGGATCTTAAGCTCGATCTTCCCGTGCGAAGCTACCTGCCCTTCTTTGCGAGCGCTCCCGTAGGCGAGGTCACGCCGCGACAGCTCCTCGCGCACCGCGCCGGGCTCGCGTGGTGGCGGCCCTACCACGAGGAGATCGCGAAGGACCCGGCGGCGCGAGGCGACCCTACGAAAGCCCGCGCGCTCGCGATGCGGCTTCTGGCCGAAGAGGCGGCCACGAGCGCGCCCAAAACCCCCATGGTCTATAGCGACCTCGGGTTCATCCTGCTCGGCTGGCTCCTCGAAGCCATCGGCGCGGACCCTCTGCCCGCGCTCTTTGCCGAGCGCATCGCGCGGCCGCTCGACCTTACGCAGAGCTTCTTTCCGAGCGCGCGCCAAGATACCCGCGCGGCCGACTTCGTCGCCACGGGTGAGCCTCTCGATAACGAAGAGCTTTGCGGCGTCGTGCACGACGAGAACGCCCGCGCCTTGGGCGGCGCTTGTGGTCACGCCGGGCTCTTCGCCAACGCCCGCGACGTCGCGCGCCTCGGCGAAGCCTGGCTCGAGGCTCTCACTACGCGACGCGATGAGCTCCTTTGCCCAAAGACCGCGGCGCTCTTCGCAAAGATAGACCCCGGGGGTCGCGCGCTCGGCTGGGACACGGCGAGCCCGCACGACAGCGCGTGCGGCCAAAAACTCGGGCGCGGGCCGCGAGGGGTCATAGGACACCTCGGTTTTACCGGCACCTCGCTCTGGCTCGATCTCGACGCGCGGATCGTGGCCGTCCTTTTGACCAACCGCACTTACTTCGGGAGCGACAACCAGGCGATCAAGCGCTTGCGCCAGCGCTTCCACGACGCGATCGGCGAGACCATCGAATAGGGGTCAGCGCGAAGCTCTCGGGGCGCGGAGCGTCGCGGCGATCTCGCGCATGTCAGGGCCGAGGTCGAAGGGCGCGCCGTCGCCCGTCAGATCGTAGACGAACGCGCCGTAACTTGGGCTCTGCCTATCGAAGAAGCCTCGTTCGAAGGCGGTCTTGATGAGCATGGCCTGCTGCGCGGCCGTAAGCCTCGAAAAGGAGAGCCCATGCAGATCGCGCACCCAGGAGTCCTCGGTGTCGTGCGCGAAGCGCTCGAGAAGCTTTTGGAGGAAGAGGTCGGAGCGCCCCGCCTGATGCTGCCAGACATGCACCGCTTGCTTGACGAGGACGGCAGGAGGGATCACGCCCGAGCTCCACGCGCTCTCTTGCACGTAGAGGGTGTTGCCCGCCGTCGCGGCCGCGGCCGTAGATCCGAGGAGCGCGCTCATCTCGCGTACACGCACGGCG
>CAYXQW010000138.1:0-2552 GCA_964466695.1 uncultured Bdellovibrionales bacterium | reverse complement strand
GAGCTGTCGCGGCGGCCAAGACTGCCGCGTTTGTCGCGCCGGCCGAGCCGCCGCGAAGGAGCGCGCGTGAAGAGATCGACCGCGGCGAGCGCGCTCATGGCGAAGGCGCCGAGGAAGAAGCTCGCGCTGGCGGCCGCCCACGTCGAGAGGCCCGCGCGGATGCGGCGGCCGCGAGAGAGATCGTCGAGGCCGCTTTTCATCCCGCGCACCCACGCGGCGGCCCCGCCGAAGATGCCGTCGCCGAGCATCCGGGCGAAGTCTCGGGCGCGCCCATAGAGCGCCTGCGCCACGCGCCGCGCGGGCCGCATCGCCTCGCTCACGCCGCGCGCGGCCGCCTCGAACACGTCGTCTTGGCTTCGCCCTGCCCTCCCCTTTGGCGCCGCGACGAGCTCGTCCTCGCCGTCGCGCATGCCGCGCGCGACCTCTCCCTCGGTAAGCTCGTCTTCTTCCTCGCTCACGAAGGTGGCGCGTCGCGCCTCGTAGACAGGCTCGCTCGCGGCGGGTTCGCGTTCGCCTGGCTTCCAGCTCTGGCGCCGCGGCGCCGCGCTCTTCTCGCGCTCGGCGCGCTCGGCGGCCAAGATCCCGCTCGGCTCCGCGCCTATCCCCGCGGCGCTCTGCCACGCGGAGATGGCCTTCGGCGAGGCGCGAAAAGCAGCGTCGAGCTCGCGCTCGTGATCGCGCGCGGGCGCGCGGTCTTCGCGCTTCTTGCCGCCGTGGCGTTGCTCCTCGTCTTGCCGCGCTTGCTCGCGCTTGTCGCGCTCGCGCATGTCGGCTTGTTGCTGCCGCAAGATCTCCTCGGCGCGCTTTACGGCATCGAGCTCAACGGGCATGGGCGACCTCGCTTGTTGGTGTCATGACATCGAGGAGCATACGGCCGAGGACGACCTCGGCCCCGAGGCGGCTCGATTTGAGGCTGATGTCGGCCCGTAAGGCCGCCTCGAGCGCCGCGACGAGCTCCGCCTCGGTGTAGCGACGGGCCTGGGCCTTGAGCTCGGTGACGAGGAACGCCGGCACCCCGAGCGTCGCGGCGAAATCGCGCGGGCTCATCCTGACCGCCTCGAGGGCCTTGCTACGCAGCAAGTGCCGAAGCTGACGCGTGAGCATGCCGAGCACGCCGAGGGCGCTCTCGCCGCCGCCGAGGATGTTTGCGAGGAGCGCGCTCGCCCGCGCGAGATCACGATCGCCCATGGCCCCCGTGAGCGCGAAGATGTTGTAGACGCGCGTCGGGGCCACGGTGGCCTCGATGTCGTCCGCGGTGATGACGTCGCGCGGGCTCGCATAGAGCGCGGCCTTCTCGAGCGCCCGGTCGAGGGAGCCGACCTCGACGCCGACGATCTCGGCCACAAGCTCGGCCGCCTCGCGCTCGAGCTTCACCCCGATTCTCGCGGCGCGGCGCATGAGCCAAGACGCGACCTCGTGCTGGCGCGGCGGCTCGAGCACGAAGAGGGCCTTGGCCGCGGCGAGCTTCTGCCCGAGCTTGGTGCGCTGATCGATTTTGGCGCCCGAGAGGCAGAGCACCGCGCGCGGTGAGGGCCGCTCGAGGTACGCGAGCAGCGGCGGGTGCTCCTTGGCCGAGAGCTCCTCGATGCCGCGAAGGTGCACGAAGCGCCGCGGTGACAGCATGGGTGAGGTCGCGGCGGCCTCGACGACGCGCGCGACGGGCGTCTCCTTGGCGGAGAGCTCGTCGCGATCGAGATCGCCGCCCTCGGGCAAGACCCGCGCGCGCAAGGCGGCCACGGCCTCGGTGACGAGGACCGCCTCGGGACCGACCAGGGCGTAAAAAGGGAGCAAGGGCGAGCTCGCAAGATGCGCGTAGAGGTCGCTCGCCATCAGGACGCCCTCGCCTTCTTGGCGGCGCTCGAGGCGAGCTCGAGCTGCTCTACGAGCTGCATTGCGGCCCGGCGCGTCACGCTCACGAGCGCCGCGCGGCGGTTGGCCTCGGTGGCGAGATCGATCTCGGGCTGGCCGCTGACGACCCCGCGCGAAGCCGAGAGGAAGTCCTCGTGGAGCGAGAGCTCGCCGCGCCACAAGACCTCATCGCCACGCACGAGGCGCGCGGAGAGGCGCAAGACCACGCGATAGAGCGGGATGGCTTGCCCGGCGCTCGGCGCGGCGACGGTGGCGAGGGAGACCACGCGCCCCTCGATGGTGGCCCCAGAACCGCGCTCGATCCCGGCGGCGCCGAGCCTCTCGATGATCGCCGCCGTAAGCTCGGACGAGACCCCTGCCGGCTCGTCTTCGAGAAAAGGCACGACCGTGATGGTGTCGGCGCCGAACACCTGCCCGCCCTGCACCAGGGCATAACCGCAAGAAGTGAACGCCAGGCAGGCCACGGCCAAGAGACGCGAGCTCATAGGTGGTCACCCTAGTATGCAGGGCGGTCGAGCGGCAACTGCCGCGTCCCCTTGTCAATACCCCCGGCGCGCCCAAGCTTGAGACAAAGAGGAGCGTGCCACCATGACTCACATCGCCATCTTCGCCGCAGGGTCGCTGCTGCTCGCCGCGTGCACCAACGACGAGTACCACCACGTCGCCACGCAACACCACGAGGC
>CAYXQW010000137.1:0-7427 GCA_964466695.1 uncultured Bdellovibrionales bacterium | reverse complement strand
GCGCCCTCGCTCTCCTCGCCGACAAGCTCGCGCGGCCACCTGTAAGCAGCGCCCGCGCCATCGTCCTCGAGCTGCTGCCAGCCAACGACCAAGGTCAAAGGCAGGCTGCCGAGGTCGAAGCCGTGGCTACCCATGAGGGTCGCGCGCCAAGCCGCGGCGGTGAGCGGGTGGCCGTCTTCGTCGAAATAGGTAACAGGAAATTGACGATCGTCCTCCACGTACTCGGCGAACATACGCACCCGGCTCGCCTTGGCCTGCGCCATCACCTCGCGCGCCCCGATGAGCGCCCTCCGCTCGCGCGCGGCGCCGTAAGGCAGAGCTGTCTCACGGTCCATCATGCCTCGCGGGATCCACGTACCGCCTCCCAAGGAGCGACCGTACCCGGCGCTCAAATCTATGCCATACTCCCCTTCGCGCGGCGGCATGAAAGTCCAATAGAAGCCCGGTTGCGAGGTCCACAAGGAGCGGTGATCCAAGAGGTCGAAGGCCTTGGGCGGCACCTCGAACAAGGGGGAGCCTGGCCGCGCCGGATCGGTGATATCGAAGCCGTTGAGCAAAAGCTTGAGCTGCGTCGTCGAGCGGCCATGGGCGCTGAGCTCGAGCCTGTCGAAGCGCGACAACCCGCCGTCGCCCGGGGCGACATTGACGATGCTCGGGAAGAGATGATCGGCCTGCCAGCCGAGGTGACGGCCGGACGGCAAAAGCTCGGCGGCGTCCGGGCTCAATCTCTCTCCCAAGATAGGATCGAGCAGGGGGAGCATTGGCTGTGCGACGACAGCGAGGAGCAAGAGCAGCATGATGAGCACCCGAATTAGTTGGGCGCCCGCGTATCACGAAGGCGCAAAGGAGAGCTACCGCATGCTCCCCGGTCGCCATGAGGCGATGAAGGTCACCGTGCGCAGCT
Source organism: uncultured Bdellovibrionales bacterium (assembly GCA_964466695.1). Classification (GTDB taxonomy): domain Bacteria; phylum Myxococcota; class XYA12-FULL-58-9; order XYA12-FULL-58-9; family JAFGEK01; genus CAYXQW01. The sequence goes on along the minus strand of CAYXQW010000137.1, from coordinate 6,523 downwards.
CGTAGTCGACCTCGTCCAAGGTCACCCCGCCCTCGACGCGGCACACATCCATCACCGCCCCGATCGCCGCCGCCACCCCTTCGAGATAGACGTAATGCTCGAGCATGGCGGGAGCCGCGTCGCGACACCGCAGCACCACGCGCCCCTCCTCCGTGCTCTCGCGCGACATGCAGCCGCAACTCCGATACACCGTCGCCCAGGCCGGCGCCGAGAGGCGAAACATCGACCCGGGACCGACGCCGAACAAGCGCAGCGTACCATCCACCACGGGCTTCATGAGCGGGCTATTGAAGGTGCTCGCGAGCGCGTGCCGCACGCGGCGCTGGTTGTCCTTGGGACCGAACAGCTCGAGCCCCACGAGGAAGGTCTCGACATCTATCTCCACCGGCACAAAGCCCAAACGCCCGGCCCGCTCCAAGGCTGCGATCGCCTTCGGCGGCGACGCCTCGCGAAATCTCTGCACGGCATCTTGGCCAATGATGGCCGCCGCCGCGATGTTCTGGCGGACGTGGCTGCCCCGCACCGCTGGGTAATCATCCATGGGGCGAGCTTGCCAAATGACCCCAACAATGACAAGCCGAGGGACATGGGCGTCGAGGTCACCAGCGCCATCCTAGCGAGCATCGTCTCGCTCACCATCGCCATAGCCGTCCTCGCGCGCCAGCCACGGCGGCCGCTCTATCGCTACTTTTCGGCCTTCGCGCTCGCGCTGTTCGCCTGGCACGCGGCCTTCGTCGCCGAGGTGCTCTCCGGGCTCCACCTCCCGCATCTACAGCTCTTCGCGTCACTTTTGCTCCCACCTATCGTCACGCTCTTCTTCCGCGAGCTGTTGCGCGAGCAGAGCAGCGAGTCACCACGCCTAAAGCGCATGACGTGGGTGATCTCGGCGGTGCTCATCATCTTCGGGATGACCCCGCTCGCCGACGACCTCGCCCACGCGACCATCTCCGCGGCCTATCGCACCATCGCCACGTCCTACATCTACGGCACGCTCGTCTTCACGCTGCATGGCCTCTATCGACGTACGCGCACGGCGCGCCCCGACGACAAAAAGCGCCTGCGGTTATTGTTCTACGGCGGGCTCATCACCTTGATCTTCGCCACCGGCAAGCTCGTCCAAGACAGCGAGCTTTTGGCCGCGGGCGGCCACATCACCGCCACGTTCTACGTCTACTTCCTCTACCAATCTATCCTCGCGCGCCGCCTGGTGGACCTCGTGGAGCTGCTCGGCAAGGCGGCCGTGTTGGCCGTGCTCACCCTCGTGCTCGCGACGGTGTACGCCCTGCTCGTGCTCTGGGTAGGCTCCCACCAACAGAGCCTGTGGTTATTCAACACCCTGGTCGCGAGCTTCGTCATCCTCATCCTCTACGATCAGTTCCGCCCGTGGGTGGAGGACACGACCACCAAGCTCCTCTTCCGCGAGCGCTACGAGCTACGCCAGCTTTTGCGGCGTCTGCTCCGAGCCCTGCGCACCATCACCACCCTGCCCGAGATGACAGCGCTCGTGCTCGACACCTTGAGCGCCACCGACCGGGCGACCCAGCTCGCCGTCTATCTTCAAGACGAAGGCGGCGCCGCGTACAACCTGCACGGCTACCGCGGCCGCGAGCCCGCACCGCTCCTCAGCATCCAAAACCACCCGATCCTGCTCGCCGACCTGCGCCGCGAGCGTAAGCCGGTCCTCCTCGAGAACCTGCTCTTGCGCAAACAAGATCTGCCCTTCGACTTCACCGCCGATAACCTCACCTTGCAACACAAGAACGAGCGCTTGGACGAGGCGATCTCCCTCATGCGCCAGCTCGGCGCCAACGCCGTCATCCCGATGGTGATCGATGATCGCATCCTCGGGCTCATCGCGATCGGCAGCACCCGCGCCGCTGAGTCCTACTCGACCGACGAGCTGGCCGCGTTCCTCTCGGTGGCCGAGGCCTGCGCCGTCGTCATCGAGAACTCGCAAGAGTACGACAAGCGCCGTGAGCGCGACCGGCTCGTGGCGATCGGCGAGATGGCCGCGGGCATGGCGCACGAGATCCGTAATCCCTTGGGCGCGATCAAGGGCGCCGCCCAATGCCTCGAGCCCTCGGCCGTCCCCGGCGAGTCGCAAGAGCTCGTCGACGTCATCATCGAGGAGGTCGATCGCCTAAACCGCGTCGTCAGCGCGTTCTTGGAGTACGCGCGGCCGTTTTGCGGCGACCCCGTCGCCATTGACATCAACACCATCGTGACCTCCACCCTCAAGCTCATGACCAAGAGCGCCGTCCCCGAAGGCGTCGTCATCGCCAAGGAACTCGCCACCGCGCTGCCCCTCGTCATGATCGACCCGGAGCAGCTCAAGCAGGTGCTCTTGAACCTGGTGCTCAACGCCGCGCAAGCCATGCCCGAAGGCGGCGTCGTCACCATCACCACGGCGCACGGCCTCGATCGCCGCGCCTCGTATGACGACACCGGCGCCCCGAGCTTCGCCGACACCACCCAGGTGATCTTGCGCGTCCGCGACAACGGCCCTGGCATCACCGCCGAGAACCTGCAGCGGATCTTTGTCCCCTTCTTCACCACCAAGCCCTCAGGCACGGGCCTCGGCCTCGCCATAAGTCAGCGCATCATCGAGACCGCGGGCGGACGCATCGAGGTCACCTCCAAATACGAGGCAGGCTCCACCTTCACCGTCCGCCTCCCGGCCATCGGCGAGTCCCCTACAGACGACCGTCGAGGCTAGCCGCGAAGACGTGGCGCAAAGCCCAAGCGTCCCCGTCGTTTTCGCGCGCCTCGGCGGCGTAGGAGGCGCGCAGCGTGACGTCTTCACCGAAGCTCTGCGCGACACCGAGGCGCAAGGCATGGATCGGGAGGTAGCGCGTCGCTTCGTCGCCGCCGCCCGCGCCGCCCACCTCTCGCCGATGAGTGAACGCACACGCAACCTCTCCCCCAGGCCACACACCCCCGCGCGCGGCGAGGCGCAGCCACCACGGATGCGCGAAGCTTCGAAGCAAGAACGCGACGTCCATCGCCGTCACCGCCCCGCTCGCCATGAGACGCCACGCGCCGAGCGGCCGGCTTGTGAGATCTCCTTGCAGCGCGCGCCGCTCGCCGCGCGCCGCTGCGTCACTCGATGCCAAGAGATAGCTCTCCGTACGGCCGTTTTGACCAAGATCCTTGTTCGCGTAACGGAGGGTCAGCGCCGCCGTATCCGAAGAGCCGAAGGCATACGCCACGCGCTGCTCGAGGCGCAGATGCCAAGGAGATCCCCGCGCAAGGTCGAGCGCGCGCACGCTCCGCCAAGCATCGACGAAGCTCGTAAGACGTAAGCCCATAACGAACCGCCGGCCAAAATCGAGCCGCCCGCCGAGCTCGTTGCACGCCCGCTGCCCGAGGAAAATATCCGGCGCGGCCTCGCCACGACCATAGGGGTTCACATGAGCTGGGCCATAGTAACGCAAGGCGACCCCGAGCTCCGTACCCCGAGCGAGAGCTTGCGAGAGCCGCGCGTAAGCGGCGTTGTCCTTGGCATGAGCATACTCCCAAGAGAGCCGTGTTTTGTCGCGCGTAAGCCGGCCGCTCGTGCCCAGCGCGCCGAAGGCCGTACCCGCGGCGTAACGCGACGAGGGGGCGAACCACGGGCCCGCCGGCGCGGCCATGGCGATCGCGACCGACCCTAAGTACGCCGTCGCGTCGACGACCAGAGCGTCACCTATGGAGAGCTCGACGTTGGCGCCGCCGAGTTGCTCGAGGTAGGCATCGCGCAAGGTCGCATGACTGTACTCGTCACCGCGCCCATCCTCGTCATAGACCTTCGAGGAGTAGCACACGCCCATGGCAGCATCGCAGCGATAGCCGCGCTTGCAGTCGGCGTCGAGCGTGCACGCGGCGGGAGCGCCGTCGTCGTAGCCGTAGCGTAAATCATACTGATAGACCTCCCTCGCCACGCGCGACCCGAAGACCGTCGCCGCGAGCTTGCTCTCTCCTATGGCGAGGTCATGCGCCCGCACGGCCACCCCGAACAAGCTTCGCAAAACACGCGGCTCTCCCGCGCGCATATCGACGCTAAAGCTATCGACCACGGACAACCGCGAAGACGGCACCCATGGCCGCGAGGCGAAGGTGAGCTTCTGACCGAAGGACGCCTGGTAGCTCCCGGCCAAGACACGCCACCTCTCGCCCGCGAGGCTCGCGTAGGCGCTCTCGAGCTCGGGCTGCATGCGCGGCCCGGAGCTCATGAGCTGACCGCGCCTAAGGTCCCAGGTCGCGCTCATCGCCTCCCGGTAGGAGGCGAGCACCCCGAGCCGCGCGGCGCCGTCTTCGAGGTCGGCCTCGAGATAGCTCCGTGCCCGGCTCTCCGCACGCCCCACCGCGCCGAGGGACAGGCGTGTTTGCCAGGCCTCCGCGCGCGCGGTCGGCGCCGCGGTGATGAAGGGCGAGATGTCGTAGAGGATCTCGGGCGTCATCCCCGGGACTAAGAGCAACGCGCGCGACGAGGCGAAGGGCCCGTTGGCCTCGCGGTAGAAAACCACCGCGCGCGCAAGCTCTTGATCCAGCCCCAGGAGCTCTTGGAGCATCGCGGCATCCGCCGTGTTGACGTCGAGCGGGCTTCTGGCGAGCTCTTCGAGCACCTCCGACTCATCGTCATGCGCGAGCTTTTCGTCGAGCGTAAGCTCTCGCTCCAGATCATCGCCTGGATCCGCCGTGGCCGTCTGAGCGCAGGTGAGCGCGAGCAGGGACGAGATCAACCACCGCCGCCAACTCATGGCGTAAGCGACGCGCACTCATCGAGGTTTGCGACCCCAGGAGAGCCCGCGACATCATAGAAACCCTCGGCCGCCGTGCGCGCCATGCACCACGGATCGTCCACGGAGGGCGCCGCGCCCGGCGCCACCCACCTCGCGTAACTATGGCCCTCGAGCTGCGGCCGCGTCGGATCATCGAGCTGCGGGTAAGAGATCTCGTCCAACAGCTCGCCGTCGAGCGCAAGCTGCAGCAAGATGTCACCCTCCGGCTTCGGGTTGGACGGCAGCAAGGCCTCGGTCGCGCGCCCGAACGCGGCCAAGAGTTCGACCCCATGCGCCTCGTTGCCAGGTCCACCGAGCACGGCGTAGCTATCTGCGCCCATGACCACGCACGGCTCCTCGGCGCCCTTGGCGATCGTCCAAGAACCGCGCGCGCCGCTCGACGAGGTGTAGGTGACGGAAAGGCCGTTCAGGTCTAGCTCCTCGGCGGCGTAGACCTCCACAAAGTCACGACCGTTATCGGCGCCGCTCGGGTTCGCGAAGACCTCGGTGAGCCACAAGCTCCCCGCGCGCGGGGGCCGCACCTCCCGCAGAGCGCCGTCTTGCAAGCAAAGCGGCCCGCACAGGTTGGGCTGCCCTGGCGTCCCGCGCTCATCGAAGAACCCCGCAGCCTCGGAGACGCAAAACGCCTCCGGCAGATCATTCATCGCGGCGCTCGCAAGCTCTCCCTCGAGCGCCCACGACTTGCCTTGCACACCGGCTTCGACCTCGGCGTAATCGACGAGCTCTTCCCGCGCGTAGAGCGCGATGCTCTGCGGCGCCGTGTTGAAGAGCTGCAACCCCGGCACGCTCACGATCGAGGCCTCGCTGCTCGGCCAGGACGACGCGGGCTCGCCGCTCACGATCGCATACCCCCGTGCTGGCAACGACAGGCACCTCTCATCGACGATGGTGTTTGTGGACGCGCCGCCGCCCGAGGTGCTCTTCACCACGAGCGTAAGGCCGTTGAGATCGATGGCGTCGTCGCTCAGGTTGTAGAGCTCGAGCCAGTCGCGGTTGCCGAAGTCTGCCTGCGGCAAACCCGAGCGCGCAAACACCTCCGTGATGACGAGATCCCCCGCGGCCGCGTGGACATTCTCGCGCACCCCGAGCTCGTCGCGACAAGCGAGCGCACCGCACGGCGTGTTGGGCGCGCCCGGGGTGCCGAGGTTGACGCCGTCATACGCCTCGGTGGACGTACACCAGGCGGCGCTCGTGTCGTTGCTTGCGGCAGAGGGGATGACGCCGCCGTCTATGGCCAGGCTCGCCCCGGGCTTTGTAGCGCCGCCGCCATACGCGCCATAGGAGATCGTATCGAGCAGCGTCTCGCGACAATGGAGCGAGATAATAGCCCCGTCATCGGGCAGCGTGATGGCGTTGCCGTAGGAATACCCGACAGCGAGACCCTCCCTCTCCTCGCGCGCGAAGACCATGTACGCGCCAGGCTCCAAAAGAGGCGCGCCCCGCACCTCGTGCACCTGGCGCTGCGCGGCCTCCACGGTCAAGACGACGCGATCGAGGATGATCGGCCGCTCGGTGGGGTTGTAGATCTCGATCCACTCGGTGGCCCCGCGACCGGCCTCGACAGCTTGCGGCGCCACCAAAAACTCGCTCACGACAAGCTCGGCGGCGCGCGCATCACACGCGGCCCCGACGACCTCGGCCTCGGGCGCGGCGCAAGCACCGAGCGTCAAAGACACACAAAAGACCACGAACGAAAAGCGTAAACGCATCTTCTCCCCCCTAATTCTCGCGCGCCGAAGACG
>CAYXQW010000136.1:0-7444 GCA_964466695.1 uncultured Bdellovibrionales bacterium | reverse complement strand
AGCCCCGTGCCGCCCTGGCCGCGCTTGGTGGTGAAGAACGGGTCGAAGACGCGGTCGAGGTAGCTCGCGTCGATGCCCTTGCCGTCGTCGGTGTACTTCAAGATGACCTTGTCGTTGGACACCGAGACCTCGATCGTGATCGTGCCTCTTTGCCCGCGCTCGTAGCCGTGCATGAGCGAGTTGACGATGAAGTTGGTCAAGATCTGCGAGAGGGCCCCGGGGTAGCTCACGATCTGTAGGTCGGGGGGGCACAAGACCTCCACCGTGTGCTCGGTCTTCTTCAGCGTTGGCTTTAAGCTGAGGAGGATCTGCCCGATGTAGTCAGCGACGTTGAATTTGCGCTGCTCCTCGGTCGACTGGTCCACGGCCACTTGCTTGAAGCTGCGGATGAGCTCGTGCGAGCGCTTGAGGTTCGAGAGGATCATCTCCGAGGCCTCGCCCGCCGTCTTGACATACTTCTGCAAATCCGAGCGCCGCATCTCGCCGCGCTCGTGGAGCTTGGCGATCTCCTCGGTGACCGCGGCGAGGTGAGACGCGGCGGTGACGCTCACGCCGATGGGCGTGTTGATCTCATGGCTGATCCCGGCCACGAGCCCTCCGAGGGCCGACATCTTCTCCGACTGGATGAGCTTTTGCTGCGTCTCCTTGAGCGTATTGAACGCCTCGTAGAGCTCGTCGTTCGCCCACTTCAAGTTGGTCGACTGATTGGCCATGTGCTGCATCTGCACGACGTTCTTCAAGACCACGCGCAAAAACACCCGCCGCACCTCGGCGAAGGCGACGCTGCGTGGGTCCTCGAAGTCGAGCAGCACGAGCCCCAAGTGCACCGAGCCGAAGAACACGAGCTCGATGACCGCCTCCCAGCGCTCGTGCTTGTCGATCAAGCCCTCGGGCAGGAGGCGCTCGCGGGGGTAGAGGATCTTGTCGTGCTCGACCTCTTCCTTGGCGCCGTCACGATAGGCGAGCACCAGCCGCGAGAGGTTGCCGCTGCCGGCGCCGCTCGGATCGTCGACGAAGAGCGAGAAGTAACACGACGAGATGCGCAGGCTCGGGAACTCGCCGACGAGGAGCTGCACCACGTCCTCCATGCCGAGGCAGGCGTTGAGCAGCTCGGCCATGTCGGTGATGCGCACGATCCACTGCTCGGCGCGGATACGATCGAAGAGCAGAGACTGCTCGGTGTACGAGAACAACAAGAGCAGCATGTAATCGGCCAACAGGTAGGCGTAGGCGCGGTCGTCGTTTTGCGCAAAGCTCGCGGCGATGGTGCCCCTTATACCGGTGGCGATGAGCCGCCACGTCTCGGCGCTGCTCGGACTTATGTCCGACCTCGCGTAGTGCAGCCGATCCAACACGCGGACGAGCTCGCCGTTGTCGCGCGCCGCGACCGAGTGATGAAACGCCTCGAGCACGGCCACGAGGTGCTCGGGGTCGAAAACCGTGCCGCGCGCGCGCAGGCTCGCGTGCAGCGCTGCTGCGACCTCCTCCGGCCGCGTGGGGTCATGCGTCGAAGATGCTGACGACAGGTCGATCTCGTGCTGCCCGAAGGTGCCGCTCACGCAGCCGCAAGACTGGCGGATGACGGGCTCGGTGGGGAGCACGATGCAGTCACTCACAAAATTGCCGCGCAAAGTCTCGTATAGGGCGCGAACGGCCTCGCGTCCCTGCTCGTAGAGGGGTTGGCGCACCGTGGTGAGCGGCGGGTGAAAGTAGGGGCTCAACGCTTGATCGTCGAAGCCTATCACGGCGATGTTCATGGGTACGGAGATGCCGCGGTCCTCGAGCTCGCTGATGGCGCCGATGGCCATGTCGTCGTTGGCGGCGACGATGGCGTCGATCGCTTGGCCGTTGGTACGGAGCAGCGTGGCGGTGCCGACGCGACCGCCAGCCTCGGAGAAATCTCCGGCGACTACGAGAGAGGGAGAGAACTCGAGGCCATGCTCGGCGAGGGTCTGCCGGTAGGTCTCGAAGCGCTCGCTGGCTTCGTCGTTGGTGTCGGGGCCGCGGATCATGGCGATCCTGCGGTGCCCGTGGTGACAGATGAGGTGCGAGATGGCGGCCGCAAGCCCGATCTTGTTGTCGCACAAGACCGACGTCGTGACCTCGAGCTTCTTGGCGATGCTGACCACCGGCATGGGCGCGAAGCGCCGGCAAAACTCGTTGAGCTGCTCGGTGTTCTGGTAGGCCCCGACGGAGCTGCCCGAGATGATGATGCCGTCGACGGTGTCGCGGTTTATGTACTGGTAGACGGCGTTCTTCGGCCCCTCGTGTGGTCGCGGCGAGTCGAGCGCGCCCCCGACGAAGGCGAGCAGGCTCATGCCGTGGTCGCGAGCGGCATCGCGGGCGCCGCGCAGGAGGCTGATGTGGTAGGGGCTGTCGGTCCAGTCGATGATGAAGCCGATGGTGTAGATGGGCCCCTCTGCGGGGTCGATCTTCGCGCCGGTCATAAGGGCCTCGGGGGCAGCTCTTCGGCGCGGGTGTCAGCGAAGCGCTGGCGGATGGTGAGGATCTCATCGATGTTCTCGAAGAAGAGATCGATCAACCGCGGGTCGAAGGCCTTGCCGTTCTGCTCGCGCAGGTAATCGAGCACGTCCTTCATATCCCAGGCGCGCTTGTAGTGGCGGTCGCTGCTTATCGCGTCGAAGACGTCGGCGAGGCTCACGATGCGCCCGTAGAGGTGAATGTTCTCGCCGCAAAGACCGTGCGGATAACCTTGGCCATCGTAACGCTCGTGGTGCTGCAAGGCCACGATGGCGGCGGCCTGGAAGAGGCGGCGCGTGGAGCTCTTGAAGATGTCATGGCCGACCAAGGTGTGGGTCTTCATGATCGCGAGCTCTTCGGCGTCGAGGCTCGCGGGTTTGTTGAGGATATGATCGGGGACGGCCACCTTGCCGATGTCATGAAGCGCCGCGGCCTGGCGCAGCAATCTCGCCTCGTCGTCGCCGAGGCCGCACTTGCTCGCGAGCAGCCCCGAGTACTCGGCGACGCGGCGTACGTGGTTGCCGGTCTCGTGCGAGCGAGCCTCGACCACCTGGCCCAGGGTGATCAAGATCTCGTTGTGAGTGATGGCCATGTCGGTGTCGAGGCACAAGCTGTCGAAGCCCGCGCCGAGCGTGGTGAAGAGGAGCTGCAACAGCGAGGTCTCGTAGGCGCAGAGCTCGGGGACGCCTATGATGTAGATGATGCAGGCGATGCCCGTCTTGCTCGTGAACTTGGCGGCGAGCGACGCTGGCCTTACGGCGAGCCCCTTGGCGATGCCGAGCAAGGGCGCGAGCGCGTCCGCGTCTTCTCGCTCGAGGCTCGGCTCGAGCATCTGCCCGATGGCGCTCGTGAAGCGACCATGCGCCGAGGCGATGAGGAAGCCCTCGTCGAGGCTGAGCGCGAGCAGCGAGTCCGGGCGCCCGCCGCCGCGCGGCGAGGAGATCGCGAGGATGCTGAAGATCGAGTCGAGGGCGTTGTCGGCGAAGTCCTCGAGGCGCCGATAACCGAAGGCCGCGTGCGAGAGCTGCACGAGGCTGTGCAGACCGCGGCGGTTGCGCTCGATGGCCATGAGGTTGTCATAGGAGCGCAAGAGCGCGATGACCGTGGAGAAGAGCTTTTGCGCCGTGAGCTCGGCCTTCTCGCGGTAGTCGTTGATGTCGTAATCGACGATGACGTTGCGCTCGGGGGCCTGACCTGGCTGCGCCGTGCGGATGACGATGCGCACGAACTGGTTACGTAGCTCCTCGCGGATCTGGCGCACGAGCTTGAGTCCCGAGTCGTCCTCCTCCATCACGATGTCGAGCAGCACCACCGCGATGTCCGGGTGCTCGCGCATCATGCGTAAGGTGTCCTTCTCGGAGTATGCGTCGAGCAGGTGGATGGCGCGGCCCTGGAACACGACGTCCGCCAGGGCGAGCTTAGTGACGCTGTGGATCTCCTCCTCGTCGTCGACGATGAGCACGAGCCACTTCTCCGCCGAGTCCGCGGAGAGCGCCACGGGGTCCTCGGCGGCGAAGCAGAGCTCATCAGGGTCGCGCGGGCGTGCGTGCTCGCGGTCGCCCATCACGCGACCTTTTGCCCCGCGCGCACGTCGAGGTGACGACAGCACATTCTAGGAATGGTAGCGCATGGCCGCCGCGGCGCCACTCTCAACTATTAGCCACGGGTAAGGTAACCCGCGCTATGGTGCCACCCCCCGGCGCGTCCACAAGCTCGATCTGACCGCCGTGACCGGCGGCGATGCGGCGCACCACCGCGAGGCCGAGGCCCGTGCCCGTGGCCTTGGTGGTATGGAAGGGCTCGAAGAGATGCCGCCTGATCTCGGGGGTAAGGCCCGTGCCGTGATCGCGCACCTCGAGCACGAGACCTTTGCCGTGCGTCGTGAGCGTAAGCTCGATCTCCTCCTCGGCCCGCGATGCCTCGGCCGCGTTGCGCACGAGGTTCCAGAGGAGTTGTTGAAACCTCTCGGCGTCGAGGCGCGCCATGAGGCGGTCGGGGGCGCAGAGCGAGAGGGCTCGGCCGCTCAGCGCGGGGTCTTTGCGCATCACGGCGCAGAGCCCGCGGGTGAGGGCGGCGGCGTCTACGGGCAGAAGCTCCATGGGCGAGGGCTTGGCGAATTGCAGGAAATCATCCACCAGGCGATCGAGCCTTTCGAGCTCGCGGCGTACGATGGCCTGTAAGGGCGCCGTGGTCTCGGGCTCGGCCTCGTTCGAGAAGAGGAGCTCGAGCGAGCCGGAGATGGCGGCGAGGGGGTTACGGATCTCGTGCGCGATCGCCGCCGCGAGCCGCCCGAGGGCGGCCAGCCGCTCCTCGATGGCGAGGCGCCGAGCGAGGCTCGTGAGCTCGGTGCGATCCTCGATCACCACGATCTGTAACGGTCGCCCCCCCTCGTGCGGCGAGAGCAAGGTCGAGGTCAGGCTCGACGAGCGTAAGATGCTGAGCGTCCTCTCCCCCGCGTCGATCTCGAGGGAGGTCGAGTAGAGCTCGCCTGCGGCGGGGAAGCTCGCGCGGAGGGCCTCGGGTAAGAGCTCCCCGGGTTCTTGCGCTGGCCAGTCGAGGAGCTCTTGCGCGCGCGGGTTTATGGCGTAGACCTTGAGCTCGTCGTCGACGGCGAGCACGCCCACGGGCAAGGCCTGGAGCATGGCGGCGTGCATGGCCTGCATATGCGCGAGGCTCGCCGTCGCGCGCGTGGCCGCGGCGCTCGCGCGGCGCGAGAGCTCGGCGAGGTGACCGCCGAGCAAGGCCGTGAGGTAGAAGGCGCTCAGGTTGGTGATGCTCGAGGAGATGAGCCCGCGATCGAAGGTCACGCGGGGCCAGCTCGAGAAGAACAACGTCTGCAGGCCGAGGACCGTCGAGCACACGATGGCCATGAGCATGGCGAGCTTGCGGCCGCCGATGATGGCGCCGTCGAGGATGGCGAGGAGGTAGAGGAAGGTGAAGGCGCCTTCTCTGCCGAAGGTGGCGTGCACGATGACGGCGGCGCTCACCGTGGTGAAGGCGAGGTACAGGCCGGCCACCAAGTGCGCGGGGGCGCGGGCGCGGAGGAGCACCCCGATGCCCAGGACCGCGGCGTAGTTGGCGAAGATGACCGCGTAGAGCAGTTGCGAGACCGAGGCGGGGTTGAGCTCTTGCCAGTCGGCGAGCAGCGCGAGGACCATGAGCGCTGTGGCGACCGCGACGCGGAACACGAGCAGCCACGGCAGGCGGCGGCCGAGCTCGGAGCTGTCCTTCGGCAGCTCGCCAAGGCGCGCGATGGTTTGGAAGAGGCGTTGCGCCGAGGCGCGCATCGCTCTCAGTTGATGGCTCCGGCCAGCGAGAAGACCGGCAGGTACATCGAGATGACGAGCCCGCCCATGACGACGGAGAGGAAGGCCATGACGAGCGGCTCGAGCGTGGACATCATGGTGGCGATGGCGGCGTCGACCTCCTCGTCGTAGAAGTCGGCGATCTTGTTGAGCATGGCGTCCATGGCACCGGTGGATTCACCGACGGCGATCATCTGCACGACCATCGGCGGGAAGACGGGGATCTGGGATAGGGGCTGCGCCATGGTCTTGCCTTCGCTGATGCGCGCGCGCACCACCATCAGACCCTTCTCGACCACCGTGTTGCCCGCGGTGCCGGCCACGATCTCGAGCGCGTCGAGGATGGGCACGCCCGAGGAGAGCATGGTGCCGAGGGTGCGGGTGAAGCGCGCCACGGCCACGCGCTGGACGAGGGGGCCGAAGAGGGGCGCGTGGATCAACATCCGGTCGTAAACCTCGCGACCCTTCGTGGTCTTGAGCACGGCCTTGATGGTCACCGCAAGGCCGATGCTGATGGCGATAAGCCAGAGGATGTTGGCGCGCAAGAACTCCGACATGGCGACGACCATCAAAGTCGGCGCGGGCAGGGCGCCGCCGAAGCCCTCGAACATCTTTTGAAAGACGGGGATGACCCAGACGAGGAGCACGACGGTGACCACGATCGACACCGCGATCGTGATGACCGGGTAGACCATCGCGCCCTTGACCTGCTTTACGAGCTTCATGCTCTTTTCGATATAGCTGGCGAGGCGCGTGAGGATGGTGTCGAGGATGCCGCTCGCCTCGCCGGCGGCGACTAAGTTGCAGTAGAGCTTGTCGAAGACCTTGGGGTGGCGGCGTAGAGAGTCGGCCAGGGTGCCGCCCGCCTCGACGCCGGCCTTGACGTCGAGGATGACCTTCTTGAAGTCGAGGTTCGGCTGCTGGGTGCCGAGGATATCGAGGCACTGCACGAGCGGCAGGCCGGCGTCGATCATGGTGGCGAACTGGCGCGTGAAGACCACCATGTCCTTGGTGGTGACGAGGGACTGCCCGGGCAGGCGGAGCTTGAGCTCGGTGGGTCTCTTACGCACCTTGGTGATGAGCAGGCTCTGGGCACGCAGCCGCTGCGCCACGACCTCGGAGCTCGCAGCCTCCATCTCGCCGGAGCGGGTCTCGCCCGTCCTGAGCTTCGCTTCCCAGAGGAATACTGGCATCGCTCTACCTCGCCTTGCCCTGGCCGTCGCCCATGGCGCGTTGCGGCGAGGCGGCCATCTTGTTGACCAGCATGGCGCGCAGCTCGTCGGGGTCCGCGCTCCGCGCGAGCGCCTCGTCGCTCGAGATCATGCGCCGCACGACCAGGTCTTGCAGCGACTGGTTCATCGTCTGCATGCTGTTTTTGCTCTGCCCCATCTGCATCTGCGAATAGATCTGGTGCAGCTTGTCGTCGCGGATGAGGTTTCTTATGGCCTGATTCGGGATCATGAGCTCGACCGCCAGGCACAGCCCCCCGTTCGCCTTGGGGATGAGCTGCTGGCAGAAGATGGCCTCGAGCACGAACGAGAGCTGCGCGCGCACCTGCGACTGCTGGTGCGGCGGGAAGACATCGAGCAGGCGGTTGATGGTCTGCACGGTGGAGTTGGTGTGCAGCGTGGCGAGCGTCAGGTGCCCCGTCTCGCTCA
>CAYXQW010000135.1:3876-7467 GCA_964466695.1 uncultured Bdellovibrionales bacterium | reverse complement strand
CTACCCCGAGCTCATCCCTTACATGTCGAGCACGAAGTCGCCGCAGCAGATCGTAGGGGTGTTGACCAAGACCTTCTTCGCCGAGCGCGCAAAGATCGATCCACGCAAGATCTTCAACGTCTCGGTGATGCCTTGCTCGGCCAAGAAGTTCGAGATCTTGCGCCCCGAGCATCGGGCGCTCGGTGGCGACATGAACGAGATCGACGCGGTGCTCACGACGCGCGAGCTCGGCGACCTGTTCAAGCTGCACGAGATCGACGTCGCGGCCTTGCCCGACTCGAGCTTCGATGACGTGCTTGGCACCGCCTCGGGCGCGGGGCTCATGTTCGGCGTCACCGGCGGTATGATGGAGGCGGCGCTGAGGACCGTCGCCACTGTGCTCGACAAGGAGCACGAGCCGCGCCTCGAGTACTCGCTCTTACGTGGGACTACGGGTATCAAGCGCGGCTCGGTGTTGATCGGCGGGCATGAGATCAAGCTCTGCGCCGCCCACGGTCTCGGCAACGCCCGCACGGTGCTCGATGAGCTCAAGTCTGGCCGCGAGGAGGTGCACTTCCTCGAGGTCATGGCCTGCCCGGGTGGCTGCATCGGCGGCGGTGGCCAGCCTTTGCCCACCGACGCGGAGAGCCGGCGGCGGCGCATCGAGGCGATGTACACCGAGGAGCGCGGCCTGCCTTTGCGCCTGGCGCACGAGAACCCGGGCGTCGTGCGTGTCTATGCGGAGATGCTCGATCATCCCTTGAGCGAGAAGGCCCATCACCTGCTCCACTCCTCTTACGCTCCCCGCGAGCCGCGCGGGTGTTGAGCAAACTCAAGGTCATCGCCGTCGGCAAGCTCAAGGAAGGGTATCTACGCGAGGGCGAGCAGGATTTCGTCGGCCGCTTGCGACCCTATGGTGGTGTCGAGATCGTCGAGGTGGGTTTCGTGCCGGATCCCCCGACGCCCTCGCCCGCGCTCGTCTGTCAGGTGCTCGCCAAGGAGGCCGCCAACATTCTTCGTCACATAAAAAGTGACGAAATTGTGGTGGCGCTCGACCGTGGCGGTCGGGTGCTCGATTCGCCAAAGCTCGCGAGCTTTGTGCGCGAGCTCTGCGAGCAGGGGCGGCGGTTGGCGTTTGTGGTCGGGGGCTCGCTCGGGCTCGGGGAGGAGGTCCTCGCTCGCGCGCGCGCGAAGATCTCGCTCTCGGCGCTCACCTTCCCGCACGGGCTTTCGCGCTTGATCTTACTCGAGCAGCTCTACCGCGCGTGCAAGATCAACGCGGGCGAGAAGTACCACAAGTGATCCGCGCGTTACCTCCACCCTGCTCGAGAGGTGTGATCCAAACCAGCGCCTGAAAATCGTCTTCTCGTTCCAAATTGTATAGAATCGGGTATTGGCGTGATGGAGCGTTCGTGTCACGAGAACAGAGCCCGAGCAACAACGAGAATGCGCCCGAGAGCGCAAAGGCCGGGGGGGTAACCGCCACCGAGCCGGCGTTGTCGTTTGCGCTCAACTTCCTGAGCGGGCGCGGCCTTTTGAGCACACGCGAGCGGGCGCTCGGTAACCTCAACATCAAGCTGCTCGAGCTCGAGATCCCCCACATCGCCTTCCCCTTCGATGTCACGGGCGGCGCCGATCGCTTCAAGAACAAGCGTTGCCTGCTCAAGCACCTCGTCTTCAGCCTCGACGGCGAGAGCATAAACCGCGCGCTCGCGGCCGCGCCCCTTGGCGCCCACGGGTTCATCGAGCTTTCAGCGCGCGTACGCGAGGGGCACCTCGAGCTCGCCGGACGCTTCAAGGCAGGTGAAGCCGAGGCCGACTTCACGCTGCGCGCCGCGACCATCTTGCGCTCGCCCGAGGAGCTCGCC
The DNA here is from genome assembly GCA_964466695.1 of uncultured Bdellovibrionales bacterium. GTDB lineage: Bacteria > Myxococcota > XYA12-FULL-58-9 > XYA12-FULL-58-9 > JAFGEK01 > CAYXQW01. The sequence continues at coordinate 5,620 of CAYXQW010000135.1, read as the reverse complement.
GTCGTCTTCTACGACACGCGCCTCTACGGACCTTTGCCCGTACCCGCGGCGCTCTTCCCCGTCTACTTGGGTCGCGCGCTCGCCCTCCCCTACGTCGATGTGAGCCGCGCCGGCATGTGGGTGCTAAGACCCATCGAGCGCTTCGCGCGGCGGGTGCTGCCCGAGAGCGGCTGGAAGATCCCCGACATCAAGCGAGCCCACCTCGTGACCGCCGAGGTGGCGCGCGGGCGAGTCAGCATCGCGGCGGGTCCCGAGCCTGAGCCGAACGAGCGGCAGCTCCAAGAGCGCGAGCCCGAAGAGCGCGCCGTGATCGCGAGCGAGGGCATGATCGCCTCGAGCAGCGCCGAGCAAGCCTTGGCCCGCGGAGACATAGAAGCAGCATGGCAGAGCTACCGCGACGCCTTCGAGGAGGGTCGCGGCGGGAGATGGGCCCGCGAGCGCTTGTTGCAGCTCGGCGCCGCGGACCCCGAGCTTGCGACCGACACGCGGCAGCTCGCCGAGGAGGCGCTCGCCGAAGACCCCGAGGACACCCAGGCGCTCACGACGCTCGCGGTGCTCGCGCTGCGCGAACGCTCCTTTGGCGAGGCGGCCAACCGCTTCAGCGTGCTCGCCGAGCTTGCCCACACGCGCAAAGAACAGCGCGACATCGTGGCGGCCGAGCTCGCGGCGGCGGCGGCCGCCTTGCCCATAGACCCGAAAGGCGCCCTCGTCGCCTATGAACGCGCCGCCGCGCGCGCCAAGGACTCGATCCCGGCCCACGCGGCGCTCTTCGAGCTGCGCCTGCAAACAGGAGATCACGAGGGGGCGATCAAGGCCGGCGAGCGCTTGCTGCGCTTGCTCTCGAAGCCCGAGGAGCAGGCGCGAGCTCACCGCGAGCTCGGCAAGGTACATAGACTGCACCTGCGCGACTTCAAGCAGGCGCGCGCGCACTTCGAGCGCGCGCTGCGCCTCGCGCCCGAGGACCCCGAGGCCCTCGAGGGCCTCGCCGAGACCTACGCCGCACGCGGCGAGCCCGGGCGCGCCGCGAGCTACCTCGGCCGCCTGGCCGAGCAGGCCGAGAGCTCGAACGACAAGGCTCGCATCGTGGCCTTGAACTTGCGCCTCGGCGACATCTGGGAGCGCTGGCTCGCCGACCCGGCCGCCGCCGCCGCGCGCTACTACCGCGTGCTCGACGCCGACGACAAGAACCGCCAGGCCCGCCTGCGCCTCGCGCACCTGTGCGAGAAGAAGGGCGAGCTCGTCCGCGCCCGCACCCTCTACGAGGACATCATCGCCACCGCCGAGGACGCGGACGACCTTACGGCCATCGGCGATATCGTGGCCGCCTACGTCCGCCTCTCGCGCCTCACCCTCTCGGCCTCGGGACCTTCGGCCGAGGCCGCGGCCTGCCTCGAGCGCGCGCTCGAGCTCGATCCGACCAACACGATCGCCCGCAAGGAGCTCGGTGAGATCTTCCGCCTCACGGGCGAATGGACGCGCCTCATCGAGATGCTCGTAGACAGCGCGAAGGTGGCGAAGAGCCCCGCGGAGGCGAGGGATGCCTACGTGCAGGCCGCGCGCCTCGAGCTTTTGGAGCGCAAAAACCCCGCCGCCGCCGAGGCTCATCTCGCGTTGGTCCTCACCCATAAGCCCGACGACGACGAGGCCTTGAGCTTGCTCGCGCCGCTCCTTTGTGCCCGTCAAGCCGACGACGAGCTTGTGCGCCGCCTCTACGACGCCGCGGCGATGACGCTCGAGCCCGAGC
>CAYXQW010000135.1:0-3866 GCA_964466695.1 uncultured Bdellovibrionales bacterium | reverse complement strand
TGCTCTGGCAGATAGCAAAGACCCGTCGCGCGACTCCCGCCGCGCAGCCGTACCTGCTCGCGGCGCTCGACGCCAACCCGTATCTGCTCGCGGCGGCGCGCGCGCTGGTCGAAAACGCCCGCGATCACGGCGACGCCGAGCAGCGCGCGCAGGCCTTCGTGCGCCTCGCGGTCGCGGAGGACAACGAAGAGAGCCGCGCCCGCGCCTTGTACGAGGCAGGTGACATCTTGTACCGCGAGCTCGGGCGACCGCGCGAGGCCGAGGCGGTGTTGCGCGAGGCCGCGATCTTGGCCGAGAACAACGTGCAGGCCTGGCTCGCGCTCGCGAGCTTGCAAAACGATCTGGGGCAGCTCGACGCGGCGCGCGCCTCGCTCGAGACCGCGCTCGCGTCTAAGCTCAACGACGCGGCGGCACGCACGCTCGTGCACGAGAAGCTCGCCGAGCTCTACGAGCGCTTGTCGGAGCCCGAAAAGCAGGCCCAACAGCTCCTCGCGGCGATGGCGCACGGGGCCGACAGCGCCAAGCTCCGACCCAAGCTGGCTCAGGTCCTCGCCTCGTTGGGTCGCAAAGACGAGCTCGTGACCCTGCTCGAGACCTGGGCTGCGAACGCCGAGGGGGAGCTTGCCGACAATTTGCGGCGCGAGGCCGCGGCGCTCTGTGAGGAGCTCGGTCAGGTCACACGCGCCGAGGGCTTGCTCCGCGCGGTGGTCTTGGGCAAGCGCGCGGCGGCGGCCGTGGTGGCGCGCGATCTCGAGCGCATAGCTTACGCGCGCTCCGATCACGGGGCCCTGGCCGAGGCGCTCTCCTACCAGCTCGAGATCGCCGACGCCGGCGAGCGCAAGCCCCTGCTCGAGCGCTTACTCGCCGCGCGGGTCGCCGCGCAAGACGACTTCGGCGCCGAGGCGAGCGCGCTCGAGCTGCTCGAGCTCGACCCCACCTACGCCCCCGCGCACCGCCAGCTCGCCGTGCACTACGAGAAGACCAAGGCCTTCGACAAGGCGCTCGAGCACTGGCTCGCGCTCATCTACGAGACGCGGCGCGAGGACGAGGACAAGCTCGAGCGGCGTCAGGCCTTCGAGCACGCCGCGGCGTTGGCGCTCGAGATCGCGCCCGAGCACACGGGGAGGTTGCGCAACAGCTTCGATCGCGAGCACCCCGAGGCGCCACCCTCGGCCGTCGCGCGGCCGTACGGCGAGCTCCTCACCGAGCGCGGCGCCTTCGAGGAGCTGCTCGCCTTGCGGCGTTTCCAGATCGCAAAGGAGGGGCGACTGGCCCGCGCCGAGTGGCGCCGTGAGGCGGCGGACATCTTGCATCACCACCTCGGCCGAAGCGCCGAGGCGATCACGTACTATCAGGACGTGGTGGCGCACCAGCCGGATGACGCCGAGGCGCGCGACGCGCTCGCCGATATCCTCGAGGCGCTCGGGCGCAACAACGACCTCGCGAACTTGTTGTTCGCCATGAGCCAGCTCGTGAGCGACGGTGGCGAGGCCTTGGCCTACGGGCAGAAGAGCGCCGAGCTCTATGCCGAGCGGCTCGCCGACGAGGTCTCCGCGGCCCAGGTTTTGCGGCTCGTGGCCACGCGACCCGACGTCGATCCCGACGCGCCGAAGCTCCACGCCATGCTGCGCCGCTATGGCCTCTTCGATGAGCTCGTAAGTCTCCTCGAGCGCTCGATCGGCGCCACTCCCGACCCCGACGACGGGCGCTTCGTCGCGCTGGTCGCGCTCTTGCATAAAGAGCTCAAAGATCCGACGCGAGCCTTGGCCTGGTGCGAACGGATGATCGAGGCCTTCGCCGACGCCGACAAACCGCGGCGTTTGCAGGTAGACCTCCTCATCGCGACCGCGACGCCGGACCAGGCGCAAAGAGCGCTCCACGCCTGGGCCGAGGCGCGAACAGGGGCAGCGCGCGCCACGGTGCTCCTCGAGCTCGCACGCCTGCTCATCACCGCGGGGCGCACGGGTGACGGCATCGCGGCGCTCGAGCAAGCCGCCGACGCCGATCCCAAGGCCGAGGCCGTGCTCGAAGAGCTCATCGAGCGCTCCACGGCGGTCGGCGACTTCCCGCGCGCGCTCGCGTGGCTCATCAAGCTCGCGCGCGCCAAGGATCCCGGCGTGACCCAGGACGAGCTCTGGCGCCGCGTCGCGCAGATCGCGACCGACTACGTGGATGATCTCGACGCGGTCGCGCAGGCGCTCGAGGGCATCACCCATCGCACCGAGGACGAGACCCGCACCCTCATCGAGCTGCTCGCCGAGCGTGGCATGCTCGATGCTCTCGGCGCGCTCGCAGGCACGGCCGGGGGCTTGCCCGTAGATCTCTTGCTCAAGGCCGGCGCGGCCCTCGCCGACGGCGGCATGATCGACAAGGCGCGGATCTTCCTCGAGCAGGCGATGGCGCGCGGCGAGCACCGCGCGGTCTGGGAGGCGGCCGAGCGCGGCTACCGCGCCGCCGGCAAGCTCGAGGAGCTCGGGCGCTGGCGCCTGCAGGCAGCGAAGCGCAGCACCGCGACCGAGGCCGCGCTCTTGCGCCTGCAAGGTTATGCCGACATCGCCGAGGCCGGGCACGCCGTCAAAGAGGGCTTGTCTCCCTCGCTCTTCGAGAGCCTCGCAGGTGAGATCGACGCCACGAGCGCTGACGGCGCCTGGGCGCTGTTTCGCGCCGCGCGCGCCTTCGCGCAGCCGCAATGGACCGACACGGCCATGCGCACCCTCGAGCGGGTGCTCACCGAGGATGACCCGCGACTTTTGCTCATCTTGCACCATCGCCTCGAGAGCGCCCTTACGACGCGCGCGCACGACGCCGCGGTGAAGCTCGCCGACCGCCTGCTCGTCCTCGGAGATCCCGACGCCGATCTATGGATGGAGCGGGTGCTCATCGCGGCCGGCCGCCGCGAAGATCTCTTACGCTACCTGCTCAGGCGCGCCGAGGCCGAGGGCGAGCATGCGGCGCTGCTCTGGATAAGGATCGCGCGCTGGTACGGCGACGACCAGCAATGGGCCAAGGCCAAGGTCGCGCTCGAGCGCGTGCCGGGCGCCGGGAGGTCTCTCGCGTGGGGTGAGCTCATGTGCGAGGTGGCCGTGGCGGTCGGTGACACTGCGAGCGAGGCCGAGGGCGCCACCGTCTGCGCCGAGCTCGCACCCAACGCTGCCGCGCGGGCCGCCTGGCTACGCCGCGCGGGTCGACTCTGGTGGTGGCGGCTCGAGGAGGCCGAGCGTGGCCAGAAGATGCTGGTGCACGCGCAAGCGCTCGCGCCCATCGACGCGAAGACCGCGTACGAAGAGGCCTTGGGGGTGTCGTTCGTCGGCCGCCGCGCGATGGTCTCGATGAAGCACGTCGGCCTGAACGTCGCCGCCGACCCCTTCATGAACTCGGCGCTCGTCGCCATCGCCGGCGGGCTCGGGCCGGTCTCCGGCGCCATCCGCATGGAGGGGATCTCCCGCCCCCTCCTGGTGCTGCAGTCCCCGGACCACCACCTCACGGGCGCCACGGTCGGAGCCGAAATCGCCTCCTGGGGGGCCGACCCGGCGCTCCTCGACCGGATCGGCCTCGCGTCGCGGAGCGGCCGGGACCCCTTCCGCCTCTCCCGGGGCGAGCAGAAGCGGCTCGTGCTCGGGTGCGCTCTCGCGACCGACGCCGATCTGCTCGTCCTGGACGAGCCCTTCGCCTCGCTCGACGTCCCGGCCCGCGTCGGGCTCGGTCGGGCTATCGCAGGGCGCGGAGGAGTGACGATCGTGATGACCCACGCCGATCGGTACCTGCCGGCGGGCGCGGCCCGGTGGCGGATCTCGGGCGGCCGCATCGTTCCCGGGGCCTGATGGACGACCCGCGCCTCCGCCTCGTCTCGGTCGCCGCGCTCTCGG
>CAYXQW010000134.1:0-7477 GCA_964466695.1 uncultured Bdellovibrionales bacterium | reverse complement strand
CATCGAGCCTGGCATGCCTATCGTGGCGGTGGCCACCGCGGGGCCGCTCTACGAGAAGACCTTGAGCAACCTCCAAGAGGCGCGGGCGCGCGAGGGCCACATCATCGCGGTGGCGACCGAGGGAGACGAGCGCATCGCGAGCTTTGCCGACGATGTCTTGTATGTCCCCGAGGCGAGTCCCATCTTGGCGCCGCTGCTCGCGACCGTGCCGCTGCAGCTCCTCGCTTACCACGTGGCCGATCTCCGCGGCACCGACATCGATCAGCCGCGCAACCTCGCCAAGAGCGTCACGGTCGAATAGATGCTGCGCGGTGTCTTCGTCACCGACTTCGACGGCACCATGACCGAGCGCGACTTCTACGAGCTCGCGCTCGAGCGCTTCTTGCCCGCGGGGAGCGACGAGATCTGGCAAGAGTACCTCGCCCGGCGCATCACCCACTTCGAGGCGCTGCGGCACATGTTCGCGCGCATCCGCGCGACGGACGCCGAGATGACGCGAGCGCTCGCCGACATGCGCATCGATCAGGGTGCCGCGCGCGCGGTGGCGCGGTTGCACGCCGAGGGTTTCGGAGTGTTCATCGCCTCGGCCGGATGCGGCTTTTACATCGAGCGCTTGCTCGCCTCGCTCGGGCTTAAGCCGACCGTGACGCCGCCCTGGCAGGAGGAGCCCAAAACTCCGGGCTCGGTCACCTTGCTCGCGAACCACGGCCGCTTCGTCGTGGGCGAGGGGTTGTTGCTCGAGCCGCCGCGCGACTCGCCGTTCTTTCACGAGAACACCGGCACCGACAAAGTCGCCGTGGTCGAGGCGGCGCTCGCGCACGCCGAGGTGGTGTTCTTCGCCGGTGATGGACCTCCGGACGTGGCCGCCTCCTTGCTGGTGCCGCCTTCGCGGCGGTTCGCGCGGGGGTTCCTCGCTCGTCATCTCGAGAGCGTTGGTGAGGAGTTTCGGCCTTTCGCTTCCTGGTCCGAGGCCGCCGCGCGGATCGTGGAGGAGGCGGGCTCGATATGTTGAGGACCACCTTCACCTTGCCGAACCTCGTGCGCATCAAACCCGGTGCGCTCGCGCGGCTCGGCGTTTACCTCCGCCGCCACGGGCACCTGCGCGTGGTGTTGCTCGAGACCGCTGAGCTTTCCCCCCCTCTCGTCGCGATGGTCGAGGCGAGCTTGCGCATCGAGGGCGTCTCGGTGCGCGACCTTTGCGCGATTACGGAGAACACCTTCGACGCCGCGCTCGCCTTGTTCCAGGGCTTGCAATGCGGCACCGACGCGATCGTGGGGGTCGGCGGCGGCAAGGCGCTCGACGTCGCGAAGTACGTCGCGTTCTTGGCCAAGCTGCCCTACTACGCGGTGCCCACCTCGCTCTCGAACGATGGTTTTTGCAGCCCGCAGTCGAGCCTTGTCATGGAGGGCCGGCGGAGGTCGCTTTCGGCCTCGCTGCCCTTTGCGGTGGTCGTGGACACCGAGGTGTGCCTCGAGGCGCCCGAGCTTTTGTGGCTCTCGGGGGTCGGAGATCTCGTGGCCAAGATCACGGCCGTGCGCGACTGGAAGCTCGCCTTCCACGCCGTCGGGACCCCGATCGACGACTTCGCGGCCCTGCTCTCTGACGCCACGGTCTACCAGTTCATCGCCAACCCGGCGCGCGATCAGGAGGGCGTGCGCACCCTGGCCACGGCGCTCATGCTCAACGGCGTCGCGATCGAGATCGCGGGCACCTCGCGGCCGGCGAGCGGCAGCGAGCACTTGATCTCGCACGCGCTCGACGCCATCGGCGCGCGCCCGCGCCTGCACGGCCTCCAGGTCGGGGTCGCCACCTACATCGTAAGCCGCCTGCAAGGTTACGAGACCGAGCGGGTCGCGTCGGTCCTCTCTCGCACCGGCTTCTTTGCGGCCGTCGCGCGTGACCCGTTCTCCCGCGCGACGTTCCTCGAGGCCGCGCGCAAGGCCCCAAAGATCAAGGAGGGCTACTACACGATCCTCTCGTCGCGCGACTGTCTGCCCGAGATAACCGCCATGCTCGACGAGGACGGGCTCTTGCGCGGCTGCTTCGTCTGACCGCCGAAAACTTGGGGCGCGCGGTGAAGCGCTTTAACATGAGCGCGTGCTCCTCTCTCTATCGTTACTCTTCGCCACGTTAGCGTCCGGCGCCCAGGGAGGCGCGGTGCTGCCGCTCGTCGTCATCGACCCCGGCCACGGTGGCGCGCAGAAGGGCGCGGTGGGGGTCTGCGGCCTCGAGGAGAAAGACCTCTCCTTGGAGCTCGGCTTCGCGGTGGAGGAGCTCTTGCTCGCGAGCGGCCGCGCGAGCGTCTTGCTCACGCGCCGCGCCGACATGGCGATGACGCTCGAGGAGCGCGTGCGCCTCGCCAACCAGGCTCGGCCGGATATCTTCGTCTCGATTCACGCCAACGCCTCGCTCTTTTCGAGCTCGCGCGGCGTCGAGACCTTCTTCGTCTCGCGTCGCGCGGCCGATCAGCGCATCTTGCGGCTCGCGCTCGTCGAGAACGACGGCGTGCTCGTGCCCGAGGAGAGCGACACGCTGGGGTCGATCTTGCACAGCATGCGCCTCCACGCCGCGCACGCGGAGAGCGAGCGGCTGGCGGCGCTCGTCCAGCAGAGCTTGGCCGCGCGGCTCGGCGCGCTCGACCGCGGCGTCTTGCAGGCGCCGTTCGTCGTCTTGCGCGGCGTCGACGCGCCGGCCGTCCTCGTGGAGGTCGGGTTCCTCTCGAACGAAGAAGAGTGCGCCGCGCTCATGCGCGACGAGCACCGGCAGAGACTGGCGCAGGCCTTGACCGCCGGCATCTTGGCTCACCTCTGGATCGTGGGGGATACCAGCATGGCCTCGCCTCCTCGCGGGCCTTGAGCCAACGGCATGTGGGCTCGCCGCGCGCTCATCCTCTCCGTGCTCTGCCTCGCGGCGCCGGCGGCGCTCGCGCAGGTCTACGTCACCCCGCAGCGCGCTTATCAGGCGCAGGTCCGCAGGTTCTCCTTCGACTGGAGCTACATCGACGTGGACGCCGACGAGGGCGGCCTGCGCCTCTATTTCTACGAGCGCGAGCGCGAGATCGCCGAGCTCGCCGTGCCCCTCATCCTCGAGGCCTATGACGACCTCCGCCAAAAGTTCGCCTACAGTCTCACCGAGCGCTTCCCCTATATCCTCTACAACACCTATCAAGAGTTCCTCGAGACCAAGCTGTTCCCTCTGCAAGAGGGGGTGCTCGGCGTCACCAGCCCGATCGATCTTACGCTCACCCTCCCATACTTCGGTGACCACCGCCGCTTCGTCGAGGTGAGCAAGCACGAGCTCGTGCATCAATTCACCATCCAGAAGCTCAAAGACCTCGCGAGAGCGAAGGACAAGTCGAGCCCGATCGACAGGCTCCCGCTCTGGTTCATCGAGGGTTTGGCCGAGCACTATTCCCGCGGTGGCCTCGACGACGAGACCGAGATGCTCGCCCGCGATCTCGTGACAAACCCCGACGCCGAGCGTGGCTACGTGCTGCTCGACTTCTTCGAGGACCGTCCTTATAGCGGCCTATGGACCTATAAGCTCGGTCAGGCGCGGGTCTTCTTCCTCGAGGAGGTCTTCGGCGCGGGCACCTTGCAACGCATCCTCGATGAGGCGCACAGGCTCAGCGGAGGTGATCGGATCGACTTCGCGAAGCTCTTGGAGCACGTGACCGGCGATGACCGGCGGACCTTGGGGCGGCGCTTCGCCGCTTGGCTCAAGCAGAGGTCGTTCGCGAGCTACCTCGACGCGACGCAACCTGCCACCGCCATGCGGCCGCTCTTCGAGCGCGAGGAGAGCTCGCCCATCCTCGGCTTTGCCACCTCGCCCGACGGCAACCTCTTGCTCTATCGCCGTATGGCCGCAGAGACCGGGCAGACGCAGCTCGTCCTCATGGACCGGCGTGATCCGCGCAGCGCTCGCAAGGTGCGCGGCGACGGCGTGCCGGGCGCCGAGTCGCTCCACCCAGCCTCCGTGCGCAACTTCGCCCTCGGATATAACTGCCTCGCCTACGTGGCGCAGGTAGACAGCCGCGACGTCATCTACTGGCAAGCCATCACGCGCGAGGAGGAGGTAGAGGCGCGCCCCGATCAGGAGCCGCCCGCGCCGCTCTGGTCCGACCGCGAGGTCGCGCCGGCTTTGCGCGTGCGCCTCGTGCTCGGTGAGGAGATCATGTACGACCTCGGCGAGCTTGTGGGCGCCGAGTCTCCCGCGCTCTCTCCCGACGGCCTGCGTATCGCCTTCATCGGCATCGACGAGCGCGGGGTTCGCGACCTCTACCTCATCGAGCCCGGCGCCGATGGCCATAGCTTGCGCCGGCTCACCGACGACCTCTGGGCCGAGCGTGAGCTCTCCTTCGGGCAAGCGGGCATCGTGTACACCAGCAACGCCACCTCGAATTATCGCTTCAACCTCTTCGGCTTGGACCCCGACGACGACCACGGCCCCGCGCAGCTCACCTACGAGGACCGCGACGTGCTCTCGCCTTTGCACACGCACGACGGCCGCACGTACTTCGTCGCGTTCGACCGCGGCCGCGCCGACGTCTACGAGCTTGCGGACGACGAGGTGGTCCGCCGCACCGATGTCGCCACCGGCATCACGGGTATAAGCCCCGGCTTCGCGGGCGGCCTCTCGGCCTCGTGGCTCCACGGGGGCGTCGAGCACCTGGTGCACATCGCGCGCGAGGACCTGCTCGAGCTTGCGAGCACGCGCGCGCGCCTCGACGGTGAGCCGGAGCCGCTTGCGCGCGCGGCGCTCGACGCCGCCTCTCCATACCGCGCCAAGGACCTCGACAACTGGCGCCCGGGCTCCATGTTCGGGCTGCTCGGCATAGGCGGGGGCGCGGTCGTCGGTCAGCTCTACGCGAGCGCGAGCGATCTCATGCGAGACCATGTCCTCGTGCTCAACCTCACGATCTGGGGGAGCATGGACCTCACCGACGGGACCCTCCTCTATATCAACCAGAAGCACAGGCTCGGTTACGGCGTCGGGGCCTTTCACGCGCTGAGCTATCGCTTCGACCGCACCCTCGCCACCCCCGATGACCTCTATCTCTACACGGCCTACGAGCGCTTCTACGGCGGCCTCGGTCTCCTCCGCGTCCCCATGAGTCGCTTCCGTTACCTCTCGGCCTCTTTGGCGCTCGGCGGCGTTTCGCGCACGGCCACCACGAGCTTACGCGAGGGCCTCGTGGCCGCGGGCGCCCTCGACGCCTGGCAGCGCGAGCACGCCCGCGCCGTGCCCCAGGCCGAGGTCTCTGTCAGCTTCGGGCACGACACGGTCCGCTACCACCCGCTCACCGGCCCGCTCGACGGCGGCTCCTTATTGTTGCAGCTCACAGGCGGCGCGCAGCCCGAGCGCGCGGCCACCTTCGGTGAGGCCCGGCTCGACGTCGCTCGCTACATCGCGCTCGGCGGCTCGGCGAACCTCGCTCTGCGCGCCGGGGTCGGCGGCAGCCTCGGCGGTGAGCTCGCCCGCGAGTTCTTCCTGTCCGGCTTCGACACCCTGCGCGGCGTGGGCTTCAACGACACCGACTACCTGCTCGGGCGCTACTTCTACTTCGGCACCACAGAGCTCCAGCTCCCGCTCTCCTCGATCGTGCGCGTCATTTTCTTGCCCAACATCGAGGCCGTCTTCGGCGTCGACTTCGGCGGCGTTGCGAACGACACCGCGGTGCTCTGGGACAAGCGCGTGCTCGACTTCGTGCTCGGGGCGAACTTCGTCATCGGCCCCATCGTCCTCCGCCTGCACTTCGCGAAGCCCGTCGACACCGGGGCGCGCCCCGAGCGCGCGGGCATCGCGCGGCCGCTCGGCCAAGATTGGGTCACCAACTTATCGCTCAATTGGCTCGACTTCTGACGCGCACCTGTGATGACATTGAAGATCGCATGGTGGATCCCCAAAAGATCAAGAAGAGCATGACGCAGAAGCTCGCCGACGTGCTCGCCGGCCACCGCGCCGAGCGGCACATCGTGGCGATCCGCGGCTACCCCGACCCCGACAGCATCGGCAGCGCCATGGCGCACGTTTATATCGCCGCCGGCTTCGGCATCGAGTGCGCCATCTTGTACTTCGACGACATCTCCCACCACGAGAACCGCGCCCTGGTCAAAAAGCTCGCGGTGGAGATGGTGCGCTACAGCAAGGACTTCCCGCTGCGAGACTACCAGCGCCTCGCCCTCGTAGATGCGCAAGTCCACGAATTACCGCCGTCGGTGGCGAGCCTGCCTATCGTCTCCATCGTTGATCACCACAAGCTCCAGGGCGAGCTCGTCGCCGACTTCGTGGACGTGCGCGAAGACGCCGGGGCGGCCTGCTCGATCTACGCCGAGTATCTCGCGGATGGGATCGTCTCCTTCACCGACGAAGACCCGGAGGTGGGGCGCCTGGCGAGCGCGCTGCTCTACGGGATCCGCTCCGACACCGACGACTATCTGCTCGCGCACGAGATCGATTATCGCGCCGCGGCGTTTTTGGCTCCGCACGCCGATCACGATCTCTTGCTCGCCATCTCGTTGCAGGGGGTCTCGCCGCGCACCATGGACATCACCCAGCGTGCATACGCCAACAAGCTCATCGCCGACACCTTCTTGTTGTCGGGCGTGGGCTATGTTCGCGACGAGGACCGCGACAGTATCGGGCAGGCGGCTGACTATCTCTTGCGCCGCGAGGGCATCGACACCGTCATCGTCTACGGCATCGTCAACAACAACTATATCGATGGTTCTCTGCGCACGACGAGCGATGTCGTCGACCCCGATCGCTTCTTGAAGGAACTCTTCGGCAACGACCCATCGGGGGTCGCCTACGGCGGTGGTCGCGCCAACAAGGGCGCTTTCAAGATCCCGCTCGGGCCGCTCGCCCATTGCGGTGACCGCGACCTCTTGTGGCGCACGGTGCAGCGCGCTACCGAGGACATGTTCTTCAAGAAGCTCGGCATCGCTCGCGAGTAACGAGTTGCGGATATGGGAATAGGTTTGGGCTCATCGCTGATCGCCGCGGGCGCGTTGCTCGCCATGCTCGCGCAAAGAGCGTGGTGCGCAAGAGCGCTCTTGCGCGCGCGGGCGTACGCCGCGGCGGTGAGGGCGCGCGGCCACGAGGAGGCCGAGCGCGCCCGCGTCACGGGCGAGGAGCACACAGCCACGCTGCGTGAGAGGTCGGCGCGCGCTTTAAGCGAGCACGAGGCGAGCGAGCGCGCCATGCTGGTCGAGTATGAAGCCCTGCTCGCAAGTCGCGAGACCTTCCTCGACGGCCGCCTCGCCAAGGTCGACGAGCGCGCGGCGGCGCTCGCACGAGAAGAACGATCCTTGGCCGAGCGCGAGCAGCACGCACAGGCGGCGCTCGCCTCGGCGCTCGCGCTCGAAGACGAGCGCGTAACGGCGCTGGAGCGCGCCTCTGGCGAGACCAGGCTCACGGCGCAGGCGCAGCGCGTGCAGGAGAGGGCGTCGCGGAGGTAGTTATTCGGACAGATCG
>CAYXQW010000133.1:2617-7490 GCA_964466695.1 uncultured Bdellovibrionales bacterium | reverse complement strand
GCAGGCCGGCTCCGACAACGCCACGAGCGCTCGCCAGCTCGAGCAGGCGGTGCGCGACTTGCGCGACACGGCCGAGGGGCTGCACCTCTTCATCCACGGCAAGCGCTTCGACGAGAAGGTCGCGGTCTAGTATTATCGCTTATATATAGGATAGAGCAGCGGCGGACTCCCACACGGAAGAAGGTCTCGCCATCATGCCCGCTCCCTCCCCCGTTTATGGCACCAGCATCGACGCGCGTCTGCTCGACTTGTTCCTCTACCTGGGCTCGCAGTGGCTGCTCTACGTCCTGCTCGGCTTGAGCGTCATCTCGGTGGCGATCGCCATCGAGCGCTTCGTCCATTTTTATGCGACCCGCGCCGACCTCGAGGCGCTGTCACAGAAGCTCGCCTCGGCGCTCGCCAAAGAAGACCTGCAAGGCGCGCGCACCTTGCTCGAGCAGAGCCGCTCGCACGTCGCCAAGGTGGCGCTGCGTGGGCTCGATGGTCTTTCGTTGGGGGCGGCGGCGCTCGAGGAGATGATCGCCGGGGCTACGCAGATAGAGCGGCTCAAGATGGAGCGCGGCCTCGCCTTTCTCGGCACGCTCGGCAACAACGCCCCGTTCATCGGCCTGTTCGGCACCGTGCTCGGCATCATCCGGGCCTTCCACGATCTCTCGGTCAACACCATCGAGGGCTCGGCGGCCGTCATGGCCGGCATCGCCGAGGCGCTCGTGGCCACCGCCGTGGGCCTGCTCGTGGCGCTGCCCGCGGTGGCGCTCTACAACGGCTATCAGCGCCACATCCGCGCCAAGCTCGCCGCCTCCGATGCGCTCACGCGGGTCTTGTTGGCGCACGCTAAGCGAATAAAGTAACAACCTCGACGCGAGGGCGAACATGGCCGCGACCCAGAACGACCAGGATGATATGATCACCGGCATCAACGTGACGCCGCTCGTGGATATCATCCTCGTCTTGCTCATCATCTTCATGCTGACGGCCAACATCATCTCCAAGCCCTCGGTGAGCGTCGAGCTCCCGGAGGCGGCCACCGGCGAAGCCAGCGAGCCCACCACTGTGGCGCTCACCCTCACCAGGGCCGGAGAGCTGTTCTTGAACGGCGCGCCCACCGACGCCGCGGCGCTCCGCGCGTACTTGCCTGGGGTCGTCGCCTCCGACCCCAAGACCCAGGCGGTGATCGCCGCCGACAAGGAGGTCACGCACGGCAAGGTGATCTGGCTCATCGATCTCGTGCGCACCGCCGGCATCTACAAGTTCGCGCTCAACATCGATCCCGTGGCTGCCGCCGCGGCGGCGATCCCCGATGCGCCGTGATGTCCTCATCTACGGTCTCGCCGTGCTCCTGTCGCTCGTGGGGCACGCCGGGATCTTCGAGGGGCTCGGGCGCGCCGCGCGAGATGCGCCGCCGCCCCTAGCGCGCGCGATCGAGCTCGCCGTCTACGAGCCGCCGCCGCCCCCACCGAAGCCGCGTGAGCTCCCCCCGCCGCCGCCTAAGCCGCGCGTGGCGCCGGTAGATCTGACGGCCATGCAAAAGCTCCCGCCCCCCGAGAGCCCGCCGCCCCCCGCACAAGAAGCCGCGCCCGACGCCGAGGTGGCGCGGCCGGTCTTCGGCGTCACCATGAGCTCGGTGGTGCGCTCGGGCAGCGGGTCGGGCTTTACGGTGCGGGTCGGCAACACGCTCATGAAGGAGCCGGAGCCCGAGCTCACGCCGCCCGAGGAGGTCAAGGCCTACGCGCCCGTGCCGTTGTCGAAGGTCACGAAGTTGCCGCGTAAGATCGGTGAGTGCGAGGCCCCCGAGGGGGTATTGCGCCTCGGCATCGAGGGCAAGGTGCGCCTCGAGGTCCTGGTGCTCGAGACCGGCGAGGTCGGCGAGGTGATCGTTACGAGCGGGATCTCTCCTGCGGTCGACGCGGCGGTGGTGGCGGCGCTCGAGCGTTGTCGCTTCGTGCCGGCGCAGCTCGGCGGGCGCGACGTGCCCACCCGCATCCCCTACACCTACAGCTTCTATCTCGAAGACTGATCACGGCCCGAGCTGGTCGCTCCGCACTTCGACTTGAGCCAATCCATAGCCTTGTCAAGGTCATCGAACTCGTCCACCTCGACGCCGCGACGCCTGTACTCCTGCGCTAGTCGCTTCATGTTTAATTGGCCAACGGCGATCTTGGGCAAGACGATCGCCCAGTACTTGAAGCCTGCCTTGATGACGCGGGGCGCCCAGAAGGTATCCCCCCACTGCATGTCCTCGGCCCGGTTTACCGCGTTCTTTCTGTCGTCAGACAGCCACTTGTCAGCGTGATTCTTCTCGAGGCAATCAGCCCCTCCATCCAGCATGGCCCGAAAAGACGCCGAGCTCGGAAACTTATGGATCTGATGGTGAACGATTTTCCACTCGGGGTGGTAGAACAACGAGTAGTCCTCGTTCTCTGTCAGCGTGATTGTAGGCATGCGCGTCTCCGCTTTAATGAGAGAGCATGATACCAGAATTTCTGATTCAGCTCACACGGGAACGAAACACCAAGATGCGCGAGCATCGGTAAGCTCTTCGCCGCCGCGCGTTGTCAGGCTCGTTCGCCGCGGTTATCTTAAGAGCTCGTCTTTGCGGCGACTTGGAGTTCGTGCTTGGCAATGCCATCGGATTTTCGCGAGACCCTCGCCGAGCTTTCGGCGCTCGAGCGTCGCGACGCGCGGCGACGAGGGCTCTTAGGCGCCGCCCTCCTCGTGCTCCTCGCGCTCACGCTCGCGCTCGTGCTCGCCGAGCTCGGCGCGGCGAGGTGGGCGGCGTGGCTCTTCGCCCTCGGGGTCGGCGCGGCCGCGGTCTTAGCGCTCTGGCTCGGCTTGCTCGCCTCGCGGCGCGAGCCTTTGGCCACGGGGGCGAGGCTCGCCGAGCGTCTGGCACCAGAGCTCGGCACGGCCCCGAGCTCGGCCGATTTCTTCGCGCGGCAAGGGGGAGCGGGGTACTCCGAGGAGCTCGCAAAGGCGCACATCGCGCGCACCGGCGAGCTCCTCGCCGCAGCGGACCTGCCGGCGCGCTACGCGGCGATACGCGCGCGCGGACACAAGAGGGCCCGCGTGGCCCTGCTCGTCGCGGCCGCGCTCGCCGTTGCGGCGTTTGTCGGCTTGGCGCGGGGGCGCTCGCGCCTCGGTGGCCTGCTCTTCGATCGTGACGCGGTCGAGCTGCAAGACGCCCCGCTCATAGCTGACCTCCGCGTGACCTACCGCTACCCGAGCTACTCTGGGCTCGTGCCGCACATCGTCGAGGGCGGCGACGGCAGCTTGAGCGCGCTTTTGGGGACGGCGGTCGTGCTCGAGGCCTCGTTGGATCAAGACGCCCGCGCGGCTTCGCTCATTATCGAGCAGCAAGGCACCACCACCACCGTCCCGTTGAAGCTCGACGGGCGGAGGCTCCGAGGCGAGCTTCTCGTGCAGCACGACGGGGGCTATCGCTTCGCGCTCACCACCTTCGAAGGCGTGCGCTTGCAAGAGCGGCGGCCGCACGCCATCACCGCCGTCGCCGACGCGCCTCCGCGCGTGAGCATGCTCTCGCCCACAGAAGATCTCACGCTGCGCGACGACCTGCGCGTCCCCATCCTCTACGAGGCGAAAGACGACTTCGGCCTCGAGCGGCTCGAGCTCGTGGTGGAGGTCTCCGGGAAGCCGGAGCCCATGCGCTTGCCCGTGGCCGCGGGCGACGGCGCGAACAAGCAGCTCGAGGGCAGCTACGCGTGGGCCACGGCCGAGCTCGGCCTCGCGCCCGGGGCGGAGGCCAGGTTCTACCTCGAGGCCACGGACAACGACGCGCTCTCGGGGCCGAAGCGCGGGGTCTCGGCGTCGCGGCGGCTCATCTTGTTCTCGGCGCAAAAGCACCATGAAGATCTGCTCGCGCGCGCGAGGCACATCGCCGACCTGCTCGTCGACCTGCTCGCCGCCGAGCTTATGGCGCCCGCGGGCAAAGAGCTCGTGCTCGGGGACGAGCGCGCCCGCCTCGTGCTCTTCGAGCGTCTCATCGCCGAGCTCTCGGGCCTCTTGCCGCTCTTGCGCGAGGACAAGCTCGCGCCGCCCGACTTCGTCGCCGCCTTCGCCAACGTCCGCGAGCACCTCACGCGCGCCTCCCGCGAGCGGTCGGGGTTTTTAGTACAGCTTACGAGCAAGAAGCCGCCCGCGGCCTTGCCGCAGTTGGTGAGGCGCGAGCGGCGCGGCACGATCGCGCGGCTCGAGCGCGACATCATCTATTTAGACGACCTGCTCGCGACCGCGCGCATCGATGAGCTCAAGCAGAGCGCCAAGGAGCTCCTCACGCAAGAGCGCGAGTTGCAGAAGCTCTTGGCCGAGTACGGACGCACCAAGGACCCAAAGCTCGCGGCCGAGCTTTTAGCGCGCCTAGGCGCCATCAAGGATCGCATGCTCGAGGTGTTGCAGAAGATGAGCGCGGTCAAGCAAAAGCTCCCGGGGGAGTATCGCAACCTCGAGGCCGCCTCCGAGCTCGCCGTGAGCGACGTGCTCGATCGCCTGGAGCGCGCCCTCGAGCAAGGCCGCCTCGAGGACGTGGCGAGGGAGGTGGAGCAGCTCGCGAGCCTCATCGAGAACATGAGCGATCGTCTCGACCAGGCCGAGAGCGAGTACGGCGGCGAGCGGTACGCCGAGACGAAGGCCGAGCTCGCCGAGCTTTCAGCGAAGCTCGCGAAGCTCGAGCGCGCGCAGCGAGACACCGCCGACCGCGCCCAAAAGCTCTCTGACACGCTTCATCAGAAGACCATCGCGCGGGCGGGCGGCTCGCTCGATGCCATCGTGAAGGCGGCGCGCGCGGCGACCGCGAGCGCCTTTGCGCGGCTCGATCGGCTGGCGTTGCCCGAGGACCTCTTCGGGATCGCGGGGCCGC
>CAYXQW010000133.1:0-2607 GCA_964466695.1 uncultured Bdellovibrionales bacterium | reverse complement strand
TCGAGCTCTCGCGCCAGCACCTCATCGACCTCGATGGCTTGCTCTTGCAGCGAGATCTGGCCGAGAGCCTGCGCCTCGCCGAGGAGGCAAAGCGGCGCGAGGCGGAGCTCTTGGCGGCGCTCGAGGCGCGCGTCGCGCGCTACGGCGAAGGCGCGCGCGAGCTCGTCAAGGCGACCTCGGACGTAAAGGCCGCTCGCCGCCATACGAGCGAGGTGAGCGAGCTCTTGCAAAAGCTCTTCGCCCCCGCGGAGGAGGTGTTGAATCGCGAAGAGCTCGCGAAGGTGAAGGGCCTCGAGCGCAAGCAGGACGAGCTTACGCGCGAGGCGGGCAAGCTCGGCGGCAAGATGGAGGGGCTCGCCGAGGAGGTGCCGCTCTTCGGTGGTGAGGTGCGGGCGCTGCTCGAGGGGGCGCGGGGCGAGATGGAGCAGGCCACAAGGACGCTCGAGAGCGGCGCCTTGCCCTCGGCGGCCAAGCACACCGAGCGCGCGCACGCAAAGCTTGCAGAGCTTTACGAGGCGCTCGCGCGCGCCACGAAACCTGGCGGCGGCGGGCTCCCGTTCCCGCTCACCTTGGAGCAGGGTGGCGGTGAGGGCGGCGGCGCCGTGGCGAGCCGCCCGCATGGCGGCGAGGTGCACATCCCGGCCGCCGACAAGAATCGCGCCGGCGCGCTCTTTCGCGAGGAGCTCTTGCGCGCCGCGAAGCAAAAGCCCCCCGAGCACTACGAAGACGCGGCGCGGCGCTACTACGAGGAGCTCATTCGATGAGGCGGGTAGCGCTCGCGTTCGTGCTCTCGCTCATGGCAGCGCCGGCGCTCGGCGGGCCACGGGAGGCCATCGCGCTCTACGAAGCCTGGCAGCTCGAGGAGGCGCGTAGGCTCGCCGAGGTCAGCCTGGCCGAAGATCCGACCAACCCCGAGGCGTGGTTGGTCGCGGGCCTCGTCCAGCACGCGCGCGGCGAGCACCTCGCGGCCGTCTCGCTCTTGCGGGCCGCGGGGGCCTTGGACAGGGGCGGGGTCTTGTCGCTGGCCGAGGGCTCGGCGCGCTACGCGGCGCACTTTGCGGAGCGCAAAAGCGAGCACTTCGTGGTGCGCTACTTAGACAAGGACGAGATCGTGGCGACCTACGCCTTGGGCGTGCTCGAGGCGGCTTACCGCGGTATCGGCGCCGCGCTCTCGTTCTCCCCGCCCGAGCGCCAAGAGCCGATCGTGGTCGAGATCTACCCCGACGCCCGCGGCCTGGCCGCGGCCACGGGCCTCAAGATAAGCGAGATCGAGAAGACGGGGACCATCGCCGTCTGCAAGTTCCACCGCGTGATGATCGTCTCGCCGCTCGCGACGGCCGCGGGCTACGACTGGGCCACCACCCTCGCGCACGAGCTTACACACCTCGTGATCTCGAAGAAGTCGAAGAACACCATCCCGATCTGGCTGCACGAGGGCATCGCGAAGTACTTCGAGTCCACCTGGCGCGGCAAGGCCGGCGCGAACCTCTCTCCCCACGGCGAGCGGCTCCTGGCCCAGGCGCTGCGCGGCAAGCGCCTCATCACCTATCAACAGATGCACCCCTCGATGGCCAAGCTCTCCTCGCAGCAAGACGCGGCGCTCGCCTACGCCGAGGTCTTCACCACCATCGAGTACCTGATAGGTGAGCACGGCGAGAAGAGCGTGGCCAGGCTGCTCGAGCTCGCCGCGACCGGCCTGCCTCTGGAGGAGGTGCTCCGTCGTGTCTACGGGATG
The DNA here is from genome assembly GCA_964466695.1 of uncultured Bdellovibrionales bacterium. Classification (GTDB taxonomy): domain Bacteria; phylum Myxococcota; class XYA12-FULL-58-9; order XYA12-FULL-58-9; family JAFGEK01; genus CAYXQW01. Next base: position 872 of record CAYXQW010000133.1, on the reverse strand, counting down.
GGGATGAAGCAGCTCGAGGCCGGCTGGAAGGGCTACTTGCAGAAGCGCCCGTTTCGCCAGGGGCCGCTCGTAAAGCCCGCGCCGCTGCGGCTCGTCGCGGGTGAGCCGGCGGCCGAGGCGGCGCGCCCGCTCGAGGACATGCCCGATCGCGTGACGCACGACCACGCGCGCTTGGGTGAGCTGCTCACGCTCCGCGGCCACACGAAGGCGGCGGTGCTCGAGTACGAGAAGGCCTACGCCAAGAGCGGCGTCACCTACCCCTCCTTGGTCTACCGGCTCGCGCGTGCCTACCTCGAGACCGAGCGTAAGGAAGAAGCCCTGCGGCTCATCGACAAGGGCCGGCGCGTGCACCCGGACGACGCCGAGCTCCAGCTCCTCGCGGGGCGCTCGCGCTTCGTCGCCGGCGACCTCGCAAGCGCCCGCAAAGATCTCGAGGCGGCGAGGCTCCGCAATCCCTTCAACCCCGAGGCGCACGCCATCTTGCAGCGCATCTACGAAAAGCTCGGCGACAAAGCGCGCGCGGCCGAGGCGGCGCGCTTCTTGGAGCTTGCGCGCAAACCTCGTCCATCGCGCGCTTACGAGCTCTTGGCGCCACGCGAGGGCAAAGCGACGCTCAACATCGTCGCGTTGCCCTTCGCCAAAGTTAAGCTCAACGGCGAAGAGCTCGCGGCGCCCATCTGGCAGGTGCCGGTCATGCCCGGCGAGCAGGTGCTCGAGCACACGCCGCCCGGCGCGCGGCCGCGCGAAGCGCGCGTGACCTTGGGCGAAGGCGAGTCGCGCACGGTGGTGCTGCGCTGACGCGCTCTAACGACCGGCTCGGCAGCGCACACGAAGCGCCGCGAAGCCCGTGTAAACAGCTCGTCGGCGGATGC
>CAYXQW010000132.1:0-7502 GCA_964466695.1 uncultured Bdellovibrionales bacterium | reverse complement strand
TTCGCCAAGCTGATCCTCGCCGGCGATTACACCGGCGGGGTCGAGGTCGCCCGCGACGGTGGGGTCGTCGCTAAAGCCGCCGCGCTGCGCGAGGTAGCCTTCTACGGGGGTGCCCGAGGTGATGGGGGTCGCGAGGTTTCGCGCGTCGTTGATCTCGTTTACCGCGTCGGGGTCAGCGATGCCCGTCGTCGCGAGCGTGTACTCGGTGCTCGAGTCGGAGACCTGGCCGAGGTTGTCTCTGACCACGAGGTAGTAGGTGCCGGCCATGCGGCTCGCGAAGGTGGTGAGCACGCGGTGCAAGCTCGAGGAGCCGCTAGGCTCCAGCACCGTGGCGATCTTCTGTCTGGCCGCGGCGCACACCTCGCCGCTTTGACAGTGGCTGTCTTGGATGCAGAGCTCATCGAGCGCGATGCGCCGGCAGCCGCCGCGCGTAAGGTCGCAGGTCTCACCGTCCGGGCAATTGACGCTCTCGGCGCAGCTTGTGGGCGCCGCCGGGATGCACGCGCCCACCGGGCCATACCAATCGACGGCGAGCTGCATGTTGGCGAGCTTTTGGTAGGTGAGGTCGACGAGCAAGAGATCACCCTCGGTCATCTCGACGCGCCAGTAGTCGGCGTCGCGCCGCGGGCAGAGCGTGTCGCTAGCGTCGGTCCCTAAGGTCAGCGTGTAGGCGCTGTCGAAGTCGAGCGAGGCATCCACGGCGCACCGCTCATCGATCTCGCCGTCATCGTCGAAGGAGGGGATCTTCCCCTCGTTCTCGCACGACCCGAGGAGGGCCACGGCACAGAGGGAGGTCAGCGCGCGCGCAAGCAGTCTACCGAAGGATCGAAGCGCGTCGGCTCGACGAAGGTCGCTTGCTCGCAGTAGCCCTCGGGCAAGCACGAGCCGTAGGGGCAAAGGTCGTCGTGATGACATGTCGTGGACTCCTCATCAGGTAGGCACCAGCCTAATATTTCGTCGCAGCGTCCGACCTCGCAGGGATCGTCGTCGTCACAAGGTCGCGTGGTGAAGGTGCGGGCCAGGCAGAAGCCGCGATCTTTTGAGCAGAGCTCGTCGGGCCGGCAGTCGCCGTCATCGCGGCAGGCGGCGTAAGGGTCGACCGGGCAATAGCCGAGCGTCGTGTCGCATTGGCCGCCGTGACCTTCGCAGCCGGCGTCGCTCGCGCAGGCGATCGGGGTGTAGCTCGCGGCGAGGCACCAGCCGCGCTTGGGATCACAGACGCCGTCGCCGGCGCCGGGCGCGCTGTCGCAATTACGATGAGTGAGACAGGGTACGCAGCGCCCATCGACGCAAGGGGCCCCGCGGCAATCGACGCGGCTCTGGCAGGCGGCGCCGCTCGGGGGGAGGCCGGCGCGCGGGCGGCAGTAGCCGCTCGCGAGGTCGCACTGGCCGGGGCGGTTGTCGGTGATGCGCTCGCAGAAGAAGCAGGTGGCCGGGCCTTCCTCGTCGATGTCGAAGCCGTCGTAGCAGCCGGGGTCCTCGAGATCGATGAGGCCGTCGCCGTCGTTGTCGAGCCCGTCCGAACAGGCGTAGGAGAGGCTCGCGGCGAGCGCATCTTCCTCCGCGTCCGCGGCGGCGTAACAACCAGGGTCCTCGGGGAAGTCGGCGAAGCCATTGCCGTCGTTGTCGATGCCGTCGGCGCATTGCGGCGCGGTGGCGGGATCGGACTCGTCGTTGTCGTAGGCGCTCTCGCAGCCCGGGTCGAACGGCCAGTCGATCTTGCCGTCGCCGTCGTTGTCGACACCGTCCTTGCAGGCCGTCGACGGCGACTCGTCGTCGTCCATCGTGTCGAAGCAGTCGGGATCTTCGGGGAAGTCGGTCTTGCCGTCTCCGTCGTTGTCTTGGCCGTCGCTGCACGCGGGGCACGGGCCGACGAGGGTGCCGTTGTCGGGATCGCCGACGGCGCGCGGGGGCCGGTAGCAGTTGCACGCGCCCGAGTCCTCGACCTGACACCAGTAGGTGTCGAGGCCGCAGTCCTGGTTGACCCCGGCGTTGCAGCGCGCCTGATTCGGGCGGAGGACCGGGCTCGGCATAAACGAGTGCGAGGGGCGTGATAGCGGCAGATCGACGCGGCCTCCGGCGGGCATCTTGAGATCGCGCTCGGCGATGAAGCGCGCGTCTACGCAGGCGACGCGGAAGAGCGGATCTCCCAGGGGGTCGTCGTAGGGGGCCTGCGCGAAGTAGAGCATGATCCTGTTCCAACCCGGGCGATCGAAGGGGGCAAAGACGACCTCGCTTTCGAGCGCCCCGCGCGTCGAGGCGAGCTGGATGTTCGACACCGCGAAGTCGTAACAGGCCTGGCCGTCGTTTATGGGGCGCTCGGTCTGGTGGTAGTTGTAGGCGAGGCTCGCGCGGAAGGCGGCGTCGTCGACCACGGGGTTGGTGTGCCAGCGCAGCTCGTCGAGGTTCGAGCCACCGTCGGCGTCGCTGTCTAAGCCCGAGTCCTGCAAGGGGGTGGCGCTCCGCGGGTCGCCGCCGCCCCGCAGCTCGACGTCGTCGGTGAGGCCGTCGCCGTCGGTGTCGACGAGGAGCCGCGAGGTGCCGACCATGGCCTCCTCGCAGTCGCGCAGGCCGTCGCCGTCGGTGTCCATGCTGTCGGCGATGGTGCAGCGGGCGTCGGAGAGGTCGAGCGGGTCTAAGCCACCGGCGCGGAAGCGCGCCTCGATGAAGTCGCTCACGCCGTCATCGTCGGTGTCGGCGAGGGTGGGGCTGGTGCCGATGAGCAGCTCCTCGAGATCCGAGAGCCCGTCGCTGTCGCTGTCGGGCTCGACGTGATCGAGCGCGGGATGCGCGCTCGTGTTGGCGACGACGAACTGCGACAGCGCGTACATGCGCCGCGCTTTTGAGAGCTCGAAGCCGTCGAAGCTTATCGCGTCGCCGTTGTCGAACTGCGTGAACGTGCCGCCGCCGGTGTTGGCCATCTCCATCAACAAGCCGCGGGTCTCCTCGCCGAGGCTGCCGTTGAACAAGAGCTCGAAGGCGTCCGAGAGCTGCTCGTTCTGCTCGCAGAGGTCGACGTCGTTGCCGGCCGTGAACATGCCGGGGTGCGAGGCGAAGGCCGCGTTGAAGACGATGGGGACGCGGTGCATGGCCGAGAGCGAGACGATGCGCTTTGTGGCGCTCACGGCGGCGGTGGGCGAGTTGGCCTCGCCGCGGCAGTTGTTCGGGAAGGGCATGCCGTCTGAGAGGAAGACGATCTCGTAGCGGCTGCGGGCGCGGGCGATGTCGGGGAGCTTCGCCATGTCGCTGTCTAAGAGCAAGAAGGCCATGGCCAGGGCCTTGTCGTAGCCGGTGTTGGCGCCGGTGCGGGCGGTCGCCACGAGGCTCGTCAAGATCTGCTGGCCGTCGCTCGAGAAGCCGGGCAGCCCGCGCTCGTTTCGGGTGTGCACCATGACGTCGCCGTAGAAGCTCACCACGGCGAACTGCACGCCGGGCTGCAAGCGGTAGGTGGCGGGGTCCTCGACGAAGCGGGTCACGACCTCGCGCACGGCGTCGATGCGGCGGTTGTTGGGGTCGGTCACCAGCATCGAGTTCGAGCGGTCGATGACGAACATGATCTTGAGGAAGCCGTCGAGGTCGCGCGCTTTCTCGGCGCACATGGCGCCGCTGATGGAGACGCGGTTATCCACGGGGTCGTCGCGAAGCTCAGGCGGGATGTAGACGTCTACCTCGGAGCAGCTCGCGCTCGCGAGGGTGATGAGCGCCAAAAAGCGCGAGAGCTTTTGTCGTGCGCTGGCCATGTTCACGAGGTCACTCCGCGATCACGCAGTGCGCGTCGGGGTCGAACAGGTTGCCGGCCACGACGGGGTCGTTGAAGATGGGGTCATCTCCCCAGAGGTACTTGAAGAAGCGCTCGTCGGCGTCGCGGTCTTCGAAGTCGGGGTCGTCGGGGTCGGTGACGCGCAAGACGATCGCGCCCGAGACCGGGTCTTTCAGGCTCGGGGGCACGTAGCGAGCGCGCAAACACGCGGTGCGCAAGAGCGGCGGGCCCGCGAGGTCGTCCGCCATGTGCTCGACGATGTAGAGCCGGATGGTGTTGTAGCCCACGGGCAAGTCGAGGTTGTCGTTCTCGATCGTCGGGGCGAGCTTTACGCGCCGCACGGTGAAGTCGTAGCAAGGCCGGCCGTCGATGGTGCGCGCCTCGACGATCTCCGGCCGGTCGTAGCGGTAGCGACGCTCGGTGACGTCGCTGCTCTGGCGGACGTTCGGTGGCAGGTGCGAGATCACCTCCATGCCGTTGCGCAGGCTGTCGCCTTCGCTGTCCTGCTCGTAGTCCCACAGGACGGGGTTGGTCCCGAAGCGCACCTCGACGCTGTCGATGAGCCCGTCGTGATCGGTGTCGGGCGAGTCGGGGTTGGTGCCGAGCTGCTTCTCCTCGCAGTCGTTGAGCCCGTCGCGATCGGTGTCGATGTAGATGCGGCCGTTTTGGCCATACTCGAAGTTGCAGGTCATGGGCGCGAGCGGGTCGCATTCGGCGAGCGGGTCGGCGCCCGGGACGTCGACCAGGCGCGGCAAGCATGGGTCGAGCGGGTCGAGGCCGTAGGCGCGTCGCTTCCACTCGAGCCCGTCTCTGTAGCCGTCGCCGTCGGTGTCGTTGTTACGCGGCGAGGTGCCGATGGCGAGCTCCTCGGCGTCGGTGAGGCCGTCGCCGTCGGTGTCGATGAGGAACCCCTCCGCGCCTGGGGGCGACGAGGTGTTGTCGGCGTAGAAGTCGGTGACGACGCGGGGCTGCTTGAGCGAGCGGTAGTTGATCTCGAGGAAGTCTATCTGGTCGCCGCCGTAGAACTTCATGGCGAGCCCCTCGCCGAGGTTCGCCATCTCCTCCATCAGCGGCACGGCCTGCGCGGGGTCGCCGAAGATCGCGATGACGCCGGGGTCGGCGTTGGGGTCTAAGACGAGGCCGGTGTGCAGGCGAATGTCCCCCACGTCGTATCGCTTCGAGAGGTCCATGATGTCTTGCACCCGGGCGAGGAGCTGGTACGGCTGGTTGTAGTCGGCGCCGCCCATGAGCTCCATGGTGGCGAGGCCGCCGAAGAGCAGCTCGGCGTCCGGGTTCTCGTTGCAGAGCGTGCCGTTGAAGTCGCATACGCCGCCGTTGCACTCGGTGTTGCCGAGCACCGGGTCTTGCACCTGCAAGAGGCAGTTCAAGAAGTCCTGGTCCTCGCAGAGGAGGTTTACGCCGCCGTCGAAGTTCGGGTCGAAGTCGTTGCCGAAGCCGACCCGGCACTGGGGATCGGGCATGCCGTCGGAGATGAAGATGATGACGTACTTGGTGCGCGCAAGCTCAGCGGGCCCGCGCGTCGGGTCGCGGCGCACGTCGGTGATGTCGCGCAAGAGCTCCGCGTAGGCCACGGCGAGCGCGCCTTGGTAGTCGGTGAGCGTGTCGGCCTGCGTGAGATCGACGAGGCCGGGCAAGAGCTCGTTTAAGTCGTTGGTGAACACAGCCGGCGGCGGGTCGCCGAAGTTGGTGGGCGTCGCGGTGACGGCGGCGTTGAAGACGATGGTCTTGAAGTAGACGTTCGACTGACCGATGAGGGCGTTGATGGCGTTCTCGACAGCCACGACGCGCTGGCGGTTCTGGTCGCTGAACTGCTGCGACCCCGAGCCGTCGACGATGAACATCACCTTCACGGGATAGGGGACGTCGGCGGCAGGGGAGGCGCAGAAGCTCCCGGTGAGGACGACCTCGTCGTCCACGGTGACAGCTTGTACGTCTTGCTGCGGGTGCTCGAGGCGCGCGTTCGTGCACGCGTAGAGCAAGGGTAGGAGAAAAAGGGCGCCGCGCCCGAAGGAGCAGGCGCGGCGCCGTGAGAAGAGACGAGCTAGCACGTTGAGCCGTCCACCTTGATGCTAAATTTTACGACGCCTTCGCTGCAAGAGCCCCGCCGCGGCGATGAGGCCCGCGAGGAGCGCGCCCGAGCCGCCGACCGCCGCGCAGCCGCCGTTGTCGCTCTCGCCCGCCACGTCGATGGTCAGGCTCGAGCTCGCCGCGGTCTGTCCGAGCGCCGCGGGGTCGCCGTCGGGTAGCTCGGCCGTCACGCTGATGACGTAGCGACCAGGCTCGTCGGGCGTGAAGCGGATCGCGTTGAGCTCTACGCAGGCGCCGTCCTCGTTCATGCGTACGCAGCTCGCGACCTGCGGTCCTTCTCCCAAGGTCGCCGCCGAGCCGGTGGCGTTGGTCAACACGGCCTCGCTGTCCTCTGGGGCCTCGGCGAGCCGCGCGGTCCAGGTGTGCGTCTGGTCGAGGCGGTTGGTGATGAGCGAGACGGCCACGACGTCGCCCTTCTCGAAGGAGAGGGCCGCCCGTACGGGTGGCGCGTAGAGCGCGATGTTGAAGGCGCCGTTCGCGGCGAGGCAGGTCTCATCGCCGACGTTGGCATAATAGCACTCCTCGTTGTCGCAGGAGCCGGTGCCGCCGCTGAAGTCGCCGGCATCACCCAGGCCGTCCTTGTCGAGGTCGATCTGGGCGCTGTTCTCGACGAGCGGGCAGTTGTCTTCATAGTTGAGCACGCCATCCGCGTCCGCGTCTTCGTCGCAGGCGTCGCCGAGGCCGTCTTGATCGACGTCTTCCTGGTTAGGGTTATGGATGGTGGGGCAGTTGTCGCCCGCGCTCTGGACGCCGTCTTGGTCCTCATCATCGTCGCAACCTGGTTGTTGCTCGGTGCCGGCGATGAGCGGGCAGTCGTCTTCGTGGTTCGCGATCCCGTCATTGTCCATGTCGGGGTCGCAGGGGTTACCGAGCCCGTCACCGTCGGAGTCGAGCTGCGAGGGGTTCGGGATATCGGCGCAGTTGTCGCTCGCGTTTGCGACGCCGTCGCCGTCGCGATCATCGTCGCACGCATCGCCCATGCCGTCGCGGTCGATGTCGCCTTGCTGCGGGTCGACGACGCTCGGGCAGCGATCGCAGGCGTCGCCGATGGCATCACCGTCGGCGTCGACCTGGTCGACGTTGGAGATGAACGGGCAGTTGTCGAACTCGTCCTCGAAGCCGTCGCCGTCGAAGTCATCGGCGAACTGATAGCTGTCGCCACGATCGGTCATGTTGACCAGGATGGATCCTCCCCCGCAGCCGCAGCCGCCGCCGGACTGCTCCGGCGTACCGCAGAGGCCCGTGGAGCACTCGCCGGCCAAGGCCGACCCGGTCGCAAGACCAAAGGCAAAAAGGGAACCGATTAAGATCTGAAAACAACGATACATGCTACTCCTCCTTTGCCGAGACCCCCCGCAAAACACGAGAGGCGGCCCGGCAAGCTCGTCTACGGTATCTTATCTCCGCATACCGAAAGTTTCATTTCTCCAAAGTGCACAAAAAATTTTCACGATCGCCGGACCCGACTTACCTTCGATGACATGCTCCTACATCTCTCAACCGCGTCGCCAACGCCTCCGTCCTTGCTCGCGCTGCGCGAGCCTGCCTACCGCGTCGTAGTCATAAAGGAGCGTCGCCGCGTCGTCCTCGGAGCGCGCGCGGTAGGCGACGAAGTCCAAGACGACGTCCGCGA
>CAYXQW010000131.1:4902-7525 GCA_964466695.1 uncultured Bdellovibrionales bacterium | reverse complement strand
CTCGCCGAGCGGCATGCTGGCGAGCGCGAGGCCCATCTCGGTGTCGTCCACGAAGTTGGCCAACCCATCGGAGCACATGAGCATTCGATCTCGAGGCAACAAGGGCAACGCGAAAGTATCCACGGCGACGTCGCGCTCGAAGCCCACCGAGCGCGTGATGATGTTCTTCAAGCGACTGTGCCGGCCTTGCTCGCGCGTGAGGAGCCCCGCCTTCACCTGCTCGTTGACGAGGGAGTGGTCATCGGTGATCTGGATGATGCGATCACCGCGCTGCAAGTAACATCGCGAGTCGCCGACGTGGGCAATGAAGGCGCGATCTTCGCGCACGAACACGGCCGTGACGGTGGTGCCCATGCCCTGTAGATCTATGTCTTCCTGCGCAGCGACATAGATCGCCTCGCACGCGCCGCGCACGGCGTCGGCCAAGAGCCGCGGCACGAGCGAGCTCTCCAAGGGCTCGACCCCGGCGCTCGCGAAGAGCTCCTCGCGATGCTCGGCGACCTTCGCGGCGACGTTCTTGGTGGCGAGGCTCGAGGCCATCTGGCCACCGAGGTGCCCGCCCATACCGTCTGCCACCACGAAGAGGCCGAGCTCGTCATCCACCAGGAGCGAGTCCTCGTTCTTCTCCCGAACACGGCCTACGTCTGTCTTGGCGGCGGACCTTATCTGCAAGCAACGCCTCACAATCGAACAGGGCGTATGCGCCCGTAGTAGCTTGTATGATTACCGCGTCATGGGTACGGGTCAAGTTATAGTGCTGGCCCTATAGTGCTGGCCCGCGCCAACATGGCTCGCGCCGCCTCGAGCGTGGTGGCGTTGATGTGCACACCGTCGATCATCCGCGCGATCTCCACCTCGCGCTCGCGGCCCGAGACCTTGACGATCCGGCTCACCGTGCGGCCATTCTCGGACGCCTTCTCGGCGCGCAGGTGATGATCGGCCAGGCTGGCGATCGCCGCGAGGTGCGTGACCGCCACGGCCTGGTGGCCTCGCGCCACCGCGCGGAGCTTACGGCCGATAGCGTCGGCCGCCTTGCCGCCGAGCCCGGTGTCCACCTCGTCGAAGACATATAAGGATACGAGGTCGCGCGACGAGAGCACGCGCTTGACCGCCAGCATGAGCCGCGAGAGCTCCCCGCCGCTCGCGATCTTGGCCAGCGCGCGCGGCGGCTCCCCGGGGTTCGCGCTCCAGAGAAACTCGACCTGATCGGAGCCTGAAGGACCCATCATGAGCCCGCCCACGCTGACACCTTGGCCCGCGGGCAAAGGACGAACCTCGGTTACGAACACGGCGTCGGCGAGCTCCATGTCGGCCGCCTCGGCCAAGACCGCCTTATCGAGGCGAGCGGCGGCCGCGCGACGCGCCTTTGAGAGCTCTTGCGCAAGGCGTAAGACCTCGGCCGCGAGAGCCTCGCTCTGCGCCACGATGTCGGCTATGCGGCTGTCTCTGTGCTCGATGCCGTCGAGCTCTTGCGCCAACGCCTCGCGCTTCGCGAGCACCTCGTCGAGCCCGCCGCCGTGTTTACGACAGAGGCGCTGAAGGCTGGCGAGGCGCTCCTCGACCGCCTCGAGCCGGTTGGGGTCGGCCTCGATGTGGTCGCCGTAGCGTTGCAGGAGCCGCGCGACCTCTTCGATGTCCGCGCGCGCGCGCGTCAAGATCGGCAACGTCACCTCGAGCTCACCGTCGATGCGAGCGAGCGCGCCGAGATCGACGATGGCCTTGCCTACCTTCTCGAACGCCGCGCCGTCGTCGCCATAGAGCATGCCATCTGCGAGCGCGGCCCCTTGCTTGAGCTTCTCGGCGTGCCCGAGCCGCAAGAGCTCGCTCGAGAGCGCGCGATCCTCGCCGAGCTGCGGGCCGACGTGATCGATCTCATCTATCTGGAAGCGCAAGAAGTCGGCCCGCTTCGCGCTCTCGGACATGGATTTTTCGAACGCCGCGCGCTCGGCGTAGAGCTCGCGCAACCGCGCGTAGGCCGCCGCGAACACGCGCTTGCGCTCGCCGAGGTCGGCGAAGGCGTCGAGGATGTCGAGGTGGCGATCGACGTCGAGCAAGCTCAACTGCTCGTGTTGCCCGCTGATGTCGGCGAGCCCACGCACGATCTCGACGAGCGTGGCGAGGGTGGACAGCCGACCGTTGATCACCACCTTGGCCTTGCCCTTTTGACCCACCACCCGTCGCACGAGCAAGACGTCGGCGTCGTCACCGACGAGATCGCGCTCTGCCAGGCGCTGCTTTATGAGTGGCTGCTGCGCGATGTCGAACAGGGCCTCCACCTCGGCCGTGCCCGCCCCCGCGCGCACGAGCTCGCTCGTCGCGCGCCCCCCGAGCGCCACCACGAGGGCGTCGATGAGCAAGGACTTGCCGGCGCCGGTCTCGCCCGTCACCACGATGAACCCGGGAGGCAGATCGAGCTCTACCTCGTCGATGATCGCGAGATCGCGGATTTTGAGCTGCAGCAGCATGAGACCCCGAGCTTACGCCGAAACGTCAGCGCCGCTCGATCTGACATCTTCGCACGCGCGGCGCAACGACATACCCTCCTTTCATCCTGCCATTCGGTGGACGGGGCCGTTGTGCCTATTGGGCGACGAGTCCGAGCGCCTGTAAGGCCGAGCCGAAC
>CAYXQW010000131.1:0-4892 GCA_964466695.1 uncultured Bdellovibrionales bacterium | reverse complement strand
CTTGACTCTCCATCCAGGACGCGAGCTCACCGGGCGTCATGAACGTCCTACCGTAGGCTTTCCCATCCATGAAGGCTTGAAACTCCTCGCTGTCGAACGCCTTCTTGAGAGCGGCGGAAAACTTCTCCACCCGCGCTTGCGACATGCCTCGCGGGCCGACGAGGCTGCGCCATGATCCCCCCACCACGTCTACGCCCGCGGCTTCCATGGCCGTGGGGACGTCCGGGTACACCGGCAGCCGCGCGCTGTCGAGCACCACGAGAGAGCGAACCTCGGAGGTGGCGAGCTTGGCACTCATCTCGGGGATGGAGCTCGGCAGCATGTGGATGACGCCATCGAGGAGATCCTGCATGCTGCCACCAGCGCCCGTACTGGCGGTCATCTCCACCTTCAATGGATCGATGCCCTTCGCCTGCAACAGGCTCGAGACCGCGATATGGTATGGTCCGCCGTTGGACGAACCCGACATCTTGTACGTCTGCGGCGGGTCCGCGGCGATGTCGTCGAGGAGCTCTTGCAGCGTGGTCCAAGGGCTTTCGGCGCTCACGGTGATACCCGCCGCGTCCGAGTTGTAAAGACCAATTGGGGCAAAGTCTTGATAGGTCACCGTGCCGGCGCCTGTCCAATGATACGTGAGCAGATCCGCAGTGAGGATGCCGATGGTATTTTCGGGATTGCCGTCGGCGATAGCCTGATGCCCGGTGACGCCACCCGCGTCAGTGCGGTTTTCGACCACGATGTTGATGCCGAGCTCGGCGGCTATTATTGGCGCCAGCGCACGAGCCGTCGCATCCGTACCTCCGCCCTCCTTGAACGGCACGATGAGCGTATAGTCTCCTAGCTGCTCTTCCTCGTTGTCGCTACACGCTGTCATAGCCAGCCCTACCAGTGCCAGAACCGATGCCTTCATCCACGTTTTCATGATGTCTCCGCTGTTCGATTTTCTTCTTTTGACGCTTCTCGAGTTAGCTTCCGGCGCTTCCGGCGCTCTCTTGCTCCGACTGCCGACAAACATTGTCTCGCATCACATCCATTCCGCGTCATAAAGTTGCATCATGCTCCGCCGCTATCAGGCCAGTATAGCTTCATTCAGTCGTCGCTCCACGTAACACGCACCCCCCCCGCGAGCGTGTAGTGCGGCAGAGGGATCAGGTCTGTATACGGATCGCTGTCGTACAAACCGATTTGGTTACGCTCGCCCAAGGTGAGCTGTCCTTTGGCAAAGGCCTCCACGTACTTGACGATGCCGCTGACGTTCAAAGCCAGGGTCAACACAGCGTTGCCAGGATGCACCTGCTCGCCGGGGTACACGAGGCTGTGTGTCGGGACGCTGACATTCTTGATCCAACGCACGCCCGAGAAGACCGTCCCGTAGCCGTGATGGTAGGTTAGCCCAGCCCCCAACTTGTGCGCCGCGACGCGCGGCAGATCGATGGCCTCGGCGGCGATGGTGCTCTCCTCGATGCTGGCCTTGGTGTACGTGTAGTGAGCCTTCGCCTCGAGTTGCTTCCATACCCGAGCGCTCGCGCGCAACCACCCGCCATAGGCGCGTTGGCGTCCCACGTTGTCGTTGCGAAAACCATTGGTGAACACGTTGTACCTGGGGCTGAAGACCGACGAGGTGTACTGGACGCGACCGATGAGATCGCGCGCGTCGGTGTAAAAAACGTCCGCGTCCAGGATGACCCCGGCGCCGAGCGCTTGCGTGACCGCGAGATCCGCCGACCTAACCCTCTGGTTGCGCAGCTTGGTTTCAAAGGCGCTCTCCGGGGTGAGCACGTAACTCAACGTCTCGAAGCGCTCGTATCGATAGAACAACGAGGGCGCCTGGAAGGCCGAACCGTAGATCAAGCGCACCGACGTCTCGGACGACGGTCGGTAGATAACCGCCAGCCGCGGATCGAACGAGCTTGAGAGCGCGCTCGAGTACTCGTACCGCGCCGCCGCCGCAAAGGTGAGCTTAGGGATAGGGTCGTACGACGCCTGCCCGAAGACGCCGACTCGATTCTCGCTGATGGTAACACCGTTGGTATAGGGCGGAAGGCTCTCGATCGCATGATACCCCGCGCCGGTCACCAGCCGCAGCCGTTCGATGGGCGCGACACTGTAGGTGAGAGACAGACCCAGGGCCCGATCTCTGCCGGTCATGTGCTCGTGAGCAATCCCTTCCATCGAAGAGTAGGTGAGATACTGCGTGTCCGGACCCAAGCCCCACTGCTGGGCCGAGGTCTCGACAGTGAGCTGACCCGCTGGACCCAAATCGCGGCGATAGTTGAGCCAGGCGATATCGCTATTGACCACCCACCTGCTGTCCCTATTGTATATGTATAGTCTTGGCGACAATCCTAGAGCGCTGCCTTGGTCGAAGTGTTGCCTAAAGTATCCGAGACGGAAACTCTTGGATTGAGCCTCGGCGTAGATACTATGGTCATGAGTGGGCTGCTCCATGCGTGGAGCCAATGGGGGAGGGTAACTATCAATGGCCCGAAAGACACCCTCGGACGGAAACACGAACCCGTCCGCGTCGAGTAACCGCGCCATGGCGACGAGGGAGAACGAGTCTTTGATCGACGTCGACGCCTCGGCGCTCACGTCCCGAGAATCGAATGAGCCGTAGACGCCGTCGAGCGAGAGGCGGATCTTCTCCGAAGTCGGTGGTTTTTTGGTGATGATGTTGATTACTGCCGAAAACGCATCGGATCCATAGATCACGGACGCCGGGCCATACAGGACTTCAACCCGCTCGGCCATCTGCATGGAGAAGGAGCCTCCGGTGCTCAAAAACCAGCCGGAGGGCGCGTTCACCCGATGACCATCGACGAGGACGATGAACCGGTCGTTACCGTCGATGCCACGAATGGTGAAAAACTCACCAAACCTACCCGCGTAGTCCACGATGTCGAAACCTGGCAGATCCTTCAAGAGGTCGGAGAGGTTTCGATACTGGCGCTCGCGGATCTCGTCGCTCGTGACAACGAGGACCACGCCGGGGGCTTCGGACGTCTTTTCCGACGTACTGGAAGCCGTGATGACTTGAAGATCGAGAAGGTCCTCGATGCTCAGCTCACTGAGCTTGTCGGCATCGAAGGGAGACCCATCTTCCGCAGGAGATCCTCCCAACGCAAGTGAGACAATGGAGACAACCAGAATCGCTGCGGTCATCGAGGACCTCTATCCTCCCATCTCGCCCTCTCTATGTGTCTTGCCCGATTTCGTTCAGAATACCAGAGGTTGGCAGAGACGCTACCTCCAAACGAGGCCGAGGCGCGCGAAGGCCGACCGGCCAGGCACCATCTCCAGCGCGCGGCGGAAGGTCCTTCCGCTGTAAGGATCCTCGAGCTGCTCGGTGCCAGAGCCGAGCACGTTGAACACCTCGACCGCGAACGTGAGCGAGCAGCCGGGCTCATCTTCGAGGACGTGCGTATAAGCGGCGCGGAGATCTAACGACATGTGGAAGGTGTGCCGCACCCGCCCGCGCGGATCGAGCATGACCGCTACCGGACCTTGCGGCAGACCTTCGATGACCCCCATTTTAACGAAGGGCTGGCCGTCGCGATAACGCAAGGCCGAAGAGAGCATCAAGCGCTCGAAGAAGCGGCGACCCAAGAGCAGCCTCAGCGTAAAAGAGCGATCTTGATCGTAGCGGCCATACTCGTTGATCTGGGCGTTGGGATCGGCGCTCGCTTCGCTCACGATGCCGGGGTCGTTGCGATCGGAGAACGTCCCGAAGGGCGCGGCCCCCGCGTTCCAATAAGCCGCCCCCGAGAAGACGAAGAGCCACGGCTCGATATCGACGCCGTAGACGCTAAGCTCGGTGCCGAGCCAAAAATCGGGGCGGTGGTCGTTCGTAAGCTCGTAGACCTCCTCCCCGGCCACGCCCGTGCGCGCGTAAGCCACGCTCGGGGTGTGCTCGGCGTAGGGCACGCGGACGTCCTCACCTATCGGCACCTCCGTGAAGGTGCGCGCGGTCTCCTCATCGTAGCGGACCGTGTAGCGCTGCAAGTGAAAGCGGGCGACGCCGGTGACGATAGCCCGGAGGCTATGGACCACCGGGGTCTTATAACCGAAGGCGAATTGGTTGCTCGATGGCCGGCGCAAGCCCTCCGCGGCGCGGTGCTCATAGCCAAAGCGCGAGACCAGCTCAAAAGCCTCGGCTGGATCGGGGACGCCGTCGCCGTCATCGAGCCAGCGGTAGCGCCTCCCGGAGGGGCGATCGGGATCTAAAAAAGAGCTCACCTCGGACGTGAGCGCGTCGGGCTCGCGCCGCAAGAGCGCGAAGAGCTCGCCCGACGAGGCCAGGAACTTGCGCGCGGCGACCCCGACGGCCGGGCCGAACGAGCCCATGCCAATGCCGTGTTTGGTGCCGACGGCGCTGTAGTCGAGGCCGGTGAAGACATGGAGCACGTAATCCCCCCGCGCGCGCAGCCAGGAGGCCTCAAGCCTGGCTGTCCCGAGCCACTCGCGCGCACGCCGCGCGGGATCGTAAACATCGATGAAGGCCGCGCGCGATCCGTCACTCGCGCGACCGTAGGTCTCACCGATGACCGCAGAGGGCGGCGACGCCAACGAGGAGAGCGCGGCGTAACTCGTACGCAGCTCGAGCACCAACATCTCGTCTTCATACATCCTGTGTGCGGACAGGTGCCCATCGAGGCGATAACGCGACAAGTCCTCGTCGAAGCGCGGCCGGGACATCCATAGCCACTCGCCCTCGAGGTCTTTGACGATCGGCCCCGCCCCTCGCCGCACGAGCTCACCGCTGCGGTAACCGAACCCTACCCCTCCATTCAAGAACCACTCACCCACGCGCCGCTCCGTTCGGAGCTGCGCGATGAGGGCGCCCTCGCTCTCCTCGCCGACAAGCTCGCGCGGCCACCTGTAAGCAGCGCCCG
>CAYXQW010000130.1:3660-7585 GCA_964466695.1 uncultured Bdellovibrionales bacterium | reverse complement strand
CCGGGATATGAGATCGGCGGCGAAGACCCGTCGTTCGCCTATCCGCACAATCTCGCCTCTCCCGCGCACATCCTCATCGAGGAGAGCAACGGCGCCTCCGACTATGGCAACAAGTTCGGCGAGCCTGTGATCCAAGGCTTCGTACGCAGCTTCGGCATGCGCCTTCCAGACGGCGAGCGGCGCGAGTGGCTCAAGCCCATCATGTTCACGGGGGGCGTAGGTCAGATCGATCATCGCCACCTGCAAAAAGGCGCGCCCGAGCCGGGGATGAAGATCGTCGCCATCGGCGGCCCCGCCTACCGCATCGGCATCGGCGGCGGCGCGGCGTCGAGCATGATCCAAGGCGAGAACAAAGAAGAGCTCGACTTCTCGGCCGTGCAGCGCGGCGACGCCGAAATGGGGCAGAAGCTCAACCGAGCGATCCGGGCGTGCGTCGAGCTCGGCGAGCAGAACCCCATCGTGAGCATCCACGACCAAGGGGCGGGCGGGCCGTGCAACGTGCTCACCGAGCTCTTAGAGCCGGCCGGAGGGAGGATCGAGCTCCGCAAGATCAACGTGGGCGACAAGAGCCTCTCCGTGCTCGAGATCTGGGGAGCCGAGTACCAAGAACGCTCGGCTCTGCTCATCCGCGAAGAGCGCCTGCCCGAGCTGCTCGCGATCTGCCGACGCGAGAAAGTGCCGTGCGAGGTCCTCGGCGAGATCACGGGAGACGGCCGCGTGGTCGTACACGACGAGGCCGACGACACCTGCCCCGTGGATCTCGAGCTCGCCCCCATCCTCGGCAGCGTGCCGCAGAAGACCTTCGCCTTCGAGCGGCCGCAGCAAAAGCACCAAGAGCTCTCGCTGCCCGAGGACATGAGCGTCCTCGAGGCCATCGAGCGCGTCTTTCGCCTGCCTTCCGTCGGCTCCAAGGGCTACCTCGTGCGCAAGGTAGATCGCAGCGTCACCGGGCTCATCGCGCGCCAACAGTGCTGCGGCCCGCGCCAGCTCCCCGTCGCCGACGTCGCCGTGATAGCGCAGAGCCACTTCGGCACGACCGGCGCCGCCATCGCCATCGGCGAGCAGCCGATCAAGGGCTTGATCTCCCCGGCTGCCGGCGCGCGCATGGCCGTGGCCGAGGCGCTCACCAACATGGTCTTTGCCCGCATCAGCGCGCTCTGTGACATCAAGACCTCGGTCAACTGGATGTGGGCGGCGAAGCTCCCGGGCGAAGGCGCGCTGCTCTACGACGCCGTCTCGGCGCTGCGCGATCTCATGTGCGAGCTTGGCGTCGCCGTCGACGGCGGCAAGGACAGCCTGTCGATGGCCGCGCGCGTCGGCGACGAGGTTGTGAAAGCCCCAGGTCAGGTGGTGGTATCAGCCTACGCCGCGGTGCCAGACATCACGCGCGTGCTCACCCCTGACATCAAGCGACCCGGCGCGAGCCGGCTCGTCCTCCTCGACCTCGCCGCGGGGAAGCTGCGACTCGGCGGCTCGGCTTTGGCGCAGGCCTACGGCCAGCTCGGCGACGAGACCCCGGACGTCGAAGACCCGGGACTCTTGCGGCGAGCCTTCGCGCTCGTGCAGGGCCTCATCGATAGAGAGCTCATCCTTTCGGGCCACGACCGCAGCGACGGCGGTCTCGTCACCACGCTCGCCGAGATGTCGATGCCCGCGGGCACGGGCTTTACAGTCGAGATCGATCCCTTCATCTCTCCTTGCGCCTCGCTGTTCGCCGAGGAGCTCGGGCTCGTGCTCGAGGTGGACGAGAGCGAGCTCGATCGCGTGCTCGGCGAGTGTCACAAAGAAGAGGTGCCGGCGAAGGTCCTCGGCCGCACCACGTACGAGCCACAGGCGGTCGTGCGCGCCGGCGACGAGCTTGTGCTCGACCTGCACATCGACCGGCTGCTCGCCTTCTGGGAGGCCACGAGCGACCGGCTCGAGCTTATGCAGACCGACCCCACATGCGCCGCCGCCTTGCCTAAGACGCACGCGCGACCGGGCCCGGCCTACAACCTTTCCTACGTACCCGCGCCCACGGCAAAGGCCCTGCTCCACCTGCGCGCCAAGCCGCGCGTCGCCATCTTGCGCGAGGAGGGCACCAACGGCGATCGCGAGATGTCCTCGGCGTTCTTCCTCGCGGGCTTCGAGCCGTGGGACCTCTCGGTCAACGATCTCCTGCTCGGCGCCACGAACCTCGACGGCTTCGCCGGCATCAGTTTCCCCGGCGGCTTCTCGTACGCCGACGTGCTCGACAGCGCCAAGGGCTTCGCCGGCATCATCCGCTTCAGCCCGCGCCTCTCAGACATGTTCGCGGCCTTTTGCGCGCGCAAAGACACCTTCTCGCTCGGGATCTGCAACGGCGCGCAGCTCTCGTTGCTGCTCGGCTGGGTGCCAGGCACGGTCGGCTCCGACCTCGAGCAGCCGCGCTTTGTCCGCAACAGCTCGCACAGGCTCGAGTCGCGCTGGGTCACGGTGGGCATCGAGGAGAGCCCGTCGATCTTCTTGCGCGGCATGGCGGGCTCGCGCCTCGGCGTGTGGGTCAACCACGGCGAAGGGCGGCTCTACTGTCGCTCGGACGCGGTGCTCGAGAAGCTGCGTCAACAACGACTCGCGCCCGTCACGTACGTCGACGACGCGGGCGCGACCACCTCGCAGTATCCTTTCAACCCGAACGGCTCGGCGCACGGCATCGCCGCCCTAAGCTCGCCGTGCGGGCGTCACCTCGCCATGATGCCGCACCCCGAGCGCTGCTTTCTGCCCTGGCAGAGCCCCTTCGTGCCGGAGGCTTGGCGCGCTCAGGCGGCGGCGCCCTGGCTCCGGCTGTTCCAGAACGCGCGGGAGTTTTGCGGGTAACACGAGATGTCGTTCGAGCTCGCGGTCTTTGTCGTCGTCTACGCCGGCATGATCGGCGGCGGGCTGCCGTTTCTGCGGCTCGACCGCACGGGGGTCGCGCTGCTCGGGGCCATCGCGCTCGTGGCCTTCGGCGAGATCGGGGTCGAGAACGCCGTGCGCGCCGTGCACCTGCCCACCATGATCTTGCTCTTCTCCTTCATGGTGATCTCGGCGCACCTGCAATTGAGCGGGTTTTACGAGCTCGTGACCCGCCGCCTCACGCTCTTGCGGCTACGACCTCAGGCGCTCTTGGCCGTGCTCATCATGAGCTCGGCGCTGCTCTCGGCCATCTTCAGCAACGACATCATCTGCCTCGCCATGGCGCCTATCTTGATCGACGCCACCTCGCGTCGCGGGCTGAAACCCGTGCCCTTTTTGCTCGGGCTCGCGTGCGCGGCGAACATCGGCTCGGCGGCGACCCTCATCGGCAACCCCCAGAACATGCTCATCGGCAGCGCGCTCGGCTTGAGCTTTAGCGGCTACCTCACCGTGGCGGCCTTGCCTGTGCTCCTCGGCCTCGCCGCCACCTGGCTCATCATCATCGCGCTCACGCGAGGGCAGTGGCTCGCGGCGCCCCTCTTGGATGCCGGCAAGAAGCACGAAGCCCCGAGCTTCTCGCGCTGGCAGACCATAAAGGGGCTCGCGCTCACGACGGCGCTCGTCGTTTCGTTCCTGCATGGTCAAACCCCGCGCGAGCTCGTCGCGCTCGGGGTCGCGGGGCTCTTGCTCATGAGCCGCACCATGCACTCGCACACCAAGCTCGGGCTCGTAGACTGGGAGCTGCTCGTGCTCTTTGTCGGGCTGTTCGTCGTACACCACGCGCTCTCGTCCACGGGCCTGCCCGCGACGGCGATGACTAGCCTCGCGGCGCATGGGGTCGACGTCAGCCGACCCGTGCCTTTCTTCCTCGTCACCTTCGTGCTCTCGAACGTCGTCTCCAACGTCCCGGCAGCGATGTTGCTCTTGCCCGTGGCCGAGGCGTCCGCTACCGGCGCGACCCTCGCGCTCGCGAGCACGCTCGCGGGCAACCTGCTCGTAGTCGGCAGCATCG
>CAYXQW010000130.1:0-3560 GCA_964466695.1 uncultured Bdellovibrionales bacterium | reverse complement strand
ACCCTCGCGCTCGCGAGCACGCTCGCGGGCAACCTGCTCGTAGTCGGCAGCATCGCCAACATCATCGTTGTACAGGCCGCCAGGGAGCGCGGTATTGCGATCGGATGGCGCACCCACGCGCGCATCGGGGTCCCGGTCACCCTGGCCACCATGCTCATCGCCGCCTTGTGCTCGTAGCCAAGGCGACAACTTCGACCTCTCGAGCGTGAGCTAGCGACGCCAGCGCAAGAGCAGGCTGCCGAGCTTCTTCTCGCCGGCGTACACCTCGAAGGTATAATCCCCGGAGGCAGGCAGCGGCACCTTGTTGGTCGTAAGCTCGTCCAGGTAGTGCGCGAGGTTTAAGCGCGCGATGTCGTCGTGCTCGTGGATGCCGGCCTTGCCCGCGAAGCAGAGCGACTCGCTGCCGCTGCCGGTGAAGAACGGGCTCTCGATGCGCAGCCCGAGCTGCTTTAACACGAGCGTGTGCTCCTCGGGCGTGAGGTCGACGCGGTTACTGACCCCCGGCGCCCACACCTGCACGGCGAGCTCGACGAACAGCTTGCCGTCGCTGTCGATGCAGTCATCGGCGTAGACCTCGGCAGGCAGGGGCTGCGGGGGCTGCTCGCGACGCACGCGCACGGTCGCCGGCCCGAGCCAGCCGACGCGCGCCGGCGTCACCTCGCCCACCTTGAACAAGACCGAGCTCTCGACGAGCGCCTCCTCGGGCACCTCGGAGAGGCTCTCGGCGACGATGAGGTGGCGCATCTCGCCTGGGCACTTAGCGAAGCTCTTGCCCTCGTCGGTAGAGAAACAGAACTGGTAGTGATAACGGCCGGGCGCGGCGCGCGCGACGAGCGGGGCGATGTCCCACAAGATCCTGACATTGTTGCCAACCCGCCGGGCGTCGCTCATGCGGCTCAAGCGCATAGACCTGATAGCGCCGAGGTCCGAGCCGAGGTCGGTGCGGATCTCGGCGACGATGGCGCCGAGGTCGGCCGCGGGGTTGTCGGTGACGTCGGGGACATACGCCTCGGCTGTGAGCACCATGGTCGAGCGCTCGGCCTCCGCGCGCACGAAGTAGCAAGGCTCGGGGACGCCGCGGCTGTACTCGGCGTTCTCGCCGATGATCCGACCTAGCCCCCCTACCCAAGACAAGACGGCGGCTGACTGCCCTGATATCACCCCTACGGCCCCTTGCGGTCTCTTCCCCCCGAAGGACTCCCCTTAACTACCGCGATTTTGACCGCAGGTCACGCCCTTACCCGCCGCCTGGGCCATCCTCTGCATAGAAGCGATCGAGGAGATGCCGATATTTGTCCGCGCAGACCTTGCGCTTCACCTTCAAGGTGGGCGTGAGCTCGCCGCTCTCGATGGTGAAGTCTTGCGGTAGGATCGCGAACTTCTTGATGGTCGCGTAGCGCGCCTGGTGCTCGTTCACGGCGTCCACGGTGCGCTGGACGCGCGCGCAGAGCAGCGGGTGCTGCACGAGGCTCGCGTGCGTCAAGGACGCGAGGTCGTGCGCACACGCCCACGCGCGCGCCGCCTCCTCGTTGAGGGTGAGCAAGACCGAGAGGAACTTGCGCTTGTCGCCGTGCACCATCGCCTGGGAGATCAAGGCGTCGGCCTTGAGCTCGTTCTCGAGGTTCTGCGGCGCGACGTTCTTGCCCGCAGCGGTGACGATGATGTCCTTCTTGCGATCGGTGATGACGAGGGCGCCGGTGGCCGTGAGGTGCCCGATGTCACCCGTGCGGTAGAAGCCGTCCTGCATCGCCTCGCTCGTGGCAGCGGGGTTTCTCCAGTATCCCTTCATGACTCCACCGCCCTTGATGAGGATCTCGCCGTCGTCGTCGATCCTCACCTCGGTGCCGGGCACGGGCGGGCCGACCGAGCCGATCTCATTATGGTCGATCAGGTTCACGCACGAGGCGGCGCTCGTCTCGGTCAGGCCATAACCCTCGAGGATCGAGATCTTCAAGAGATCGAAGAAGTAGGCGATCTTGGGCGAGAGCGGCGCGCCGCCCGAGACGAACAAGCGGATCCTGCCGCCGAAGCGCGCCCCGAGAGCCGCGGAGAGCTTGGGAAAGACGAGCAGCTTGCCGAGCATAAGCGAGAGGCTCCAGCGCCTCTCGCCATTCTCGCGCGCCGTGGCGAAGGCATCGAAGGCTGCCATGCTCATCCGAAAGAGACGCCCCGCAAACCCTCTTTTAGCCATGCCCTGCTGCATGATGCTGGCGTAAGCCTTCTCGAAGATGCGCGGCACGGCGGGGACGACCGTGGGGCTGACCTCGCCCGCGTTGTCCACGAGCTTCTCGATCGACTCGGCGAAGGCGGCGACGCAACCCGTATAGATCCAGGCCGCGGCGACCACCTGCGCGAAGGAATGGGCGAGCGGCAAGATGAAGAACAAGGTGTCGTAAGGGAGCACGAGATCGAGCGAGCAGGTCGCCACCGCCTCGTACGTCCAGTTGCCGTGCGTGAGCATCACGCCCTTCGGGCTGCCGGTGGTGCCGGAGGTATAGAGCAGGCAAGCCACGCTGTCTGCGGTGACAGCCTCACGGCGCGCGGCGCCCGCATCTTTGTTCGCCGCGCGATAGCTCGCCCCACGCCGCATGAGGTCCGCGAGATCGTGCTCGGCCTCGCCGCGCGCCTCGCCTTTGATGTGGATGATGGCGCGGAGCGCGGGCAGGCGCGGCAAGAGGCCACGGATCTTCGCGGCCTGTGCATCGCTGTCGAGGGCGATGAAGCTCACCTTCGCGTCTTCCATTATGTGCAGGCAGTCGCTCGCCCGACTCGACTGATAGATGGGGACGGCGACGGCGCCCGCGGCCAACACCGCGAGATAGACGGTGAGCCACTCGACCGTCGTGTCGGCCAAGATCGCCACCTTGTCGCCGGGCGCTACCCCGAGCTCTGCCAGACCATCGGAGAGATCGTAGACGCGCTCGCCGAGCTCACGCCACGTAAGCTCACGCCACACGCCCTCATGCTTGCTCTTGGCTGCGATACACTCGCCGCGCCGCGCGAGCGTGGCCGCGAAGAAGGAGAGCAGCGTCGGTCGCGCCAATAAGGGCTCGGGGTCCATCGTCGCTTGGTTCATGGAGACGCAACGTCGCTCATCTCGACCGCGTTGACAATCCTCTATCGCGGCGTTGGCATCTCGTGCACCTCTCTTGTACGAAGGGCCGATGCAAAACACCGAGGTCGCAACCCATTATGACTACGGCAAAAAGTACACGGCGGCCGGTGGGCTCAAGGCGAGGCTCATCGAGCGCTTCTTCGACGACGCGCGAAGCTTGCTCGAGCTCGCAAACCCCACGCGCGTCCTCGAGGTGGGCTGTGGCGAGGGTCACAGCACCGAACGGCTGCGGCGCATGCTCGCGTCTAAGATCACCTTCGAGGCGAGCGACGTCGAGCAACGGCTCGTCGAGGCGAGCCGTGCCCGTAACCCCGGCGTGCCCATCGCCCAAGAGTCGATCTACGAGCTTACGCGCGATGACGCCTTCTTCGACTGTGTCATCGCCTTCGAGGTGCTCGAGCACCTCGAGCACCCGGCGCGCGCGCTCTGTGAGCTCTTGCGCGTC
>CAYXQW010000129.1:0-7774 GCA_964466695.1 uncultured Bdellovibrionales bacterium | reverse complement strand
CCCCGAACCGGGCAGCGCGCTCTGGTTGCGGGGGCACGCCAAGGAGGCCGCGGCAGCCGTCGCCCTCTACCAGCTTACGCGCGAAGCCGCCTACCATGATCGGTACAAAGCGATCTGCGAGACGTCGAAGCCCGTCGACACCGCCTACAAGGGCGGCTGGATCGAGCCGCTGCAGCAGGGCGAGGCGACCTTCGCCTACGCGCGTCGCCAGCGCACCTGGCTCAAGCGCGAGCGCGGGGTCGAGTGGCGTATCATGACGAGCGTCGAGCAGGCCGCGGAGGAGCTCTACTTTGAGCTCGTGTGACCCGCTGTCGTGAGCGCGGCGAGCTCGCTCTCGGCCTCGACGACGAGGCCATAGACGGCCAAGAACTCGGCGTAGAAGTTCTTGCCCGCGAAGCCCCAGGCAGTGCTCTCGTGGGCGCCGATGAGATCGATGATGCAATCGGAGCCCACCTGCGCGACGGCGCGCTTTATGCCGTAGGGTCCGAAGTTGTAGCCCGTGAGCGCGAGCGGCCACGAGCCGAGCAGGCGGTGGTTGTTGCGGAGCATGCGCGCGGCGGCGCGCGTCGCCTTGGTCACGTCGAGGCGCTCGTCGCGCGCGCGTGACACCTCGAGCCCGAGCTCGCGGGCGGTCCTTGGCATGAGCTGCCAGAGGCCGACCGCCCCGGCGTGCGAGCGGGCCATGGGGTTGAACATCGACTCGACGAAGGGCAAGACCGCGATCTCGCGCGGGACGCCTTCTGTGACGAGCATCCCGCGGATGTCGTCGATCCAGGCGCGCGAGCGCGTCAGGGCCTCGCGAAAACGGTCGGCGACGCCGCGCTGGGTGCGCAGGCGCGAGCTGGCGCCGGCGAGCCGACTCGCGTCGCCGCCTGTGAGCGCGAGCAAGATCCGATCCTCCTCGTCTCTGGCCACGGGCTCAAGCTGCAAACGCTCGAGCCTCTCTTCGAGCTCTTCGACCGTCGTGCGGACCACCTCGGAGACCAGCTCCTCTTGCACGTCGCCGTGCTCGTCGCGCGGCAGCTCGATGACCTGCCAGATGACCTCGAGTCGATCGCGGTCGTGCACCACCACGCGATCGCTCGCGTGGCGCGCGAAGATCTCGCGCCAGAAACGCACGGCCGGCTTCAAGGCGTCGGGGAGAGGGAAAGCCTCGCTGTCGATGCCCGAGACCTCGAGCGCGGGCGCGAGGCGCGGCGTTGCTACCAGGAGGCCCACGGCCACGAGCGAGGAAAACCGCATGATGTATCGAGTTTGTCCAGCGCGACGCGCGCGCGCAAGTTTTTCACAACTGCGCGTGGCGCAAGACCGCTACCTTCACCGAGGGGTGTAAGACCGAGAGCGCGGCGCCGTTGACGCCGACCGCGAGCGAGTAGAAGCCCAGCCCGCCGCTCGTCATGATCGTCCCGCGCTGCGACCAGGGCATGCGCGACAACAAGGCGCCGCTTCGGCTCGCGTCGAGGCTCTCCTGGAGGGACCACTCGAAGACGGGGCCGTTGTGGCCGTCGAAGTAGGCGTCGGGCGTAGCAGGCGCGAAGCGATACGCCGCGACCTCGCGCGCCGAAAGCTCGCCCGGCACCGAGGTCAAAAGCAGCGCGACGGCGAAGTCGACGTAGAAGCTCGCGAAGCTTCGCCCCGAGGTGGCCTCGGGCGACCTGAGCTCGTACGTGCCGTCGGTCAGGGCCTGGCTCACCGCGATCCCGCCGAGATCGCGCACGAGCCCGGGGCCCTCGATCGCCACCGCGCCCGCCTGATCGAAGGCGTACTCGGTCATGAGCGCCGCGATGCCGTAGTGGACGATGTTGCGTACGCTGTCGGTCTCGTAGTCGCTCTGCCAAAGGCGCGCGAGCGAGAACTCCCGCGGGTATTGCAAGGCCACGCTCGCGAGGCGCGCCCCGGGCTGCCCCGCCCAGTGCACCGCGAGCTCGGCCATGCCCTCGAGCGCGTAGATGCCTCGGGTGAGGCCGAGCTCCGCGCTCGTGCCCCCGGGGTTTTGGGCGAGGCGGCGGCCGATGGTGATGAGGTGCTGCAGCTCGTGCGCGAGCAAGGACGCGGTGGCGGCCGCGTCGGTCTCCACGGTGGCGTAGATCACCTCGCCGTAGTCGGTGTCCGCCACGGGGCCGAGCAGCGTGTCCTCCCAGACGAAGGCCGCGATCTCGGGCTCGGTGAGCAGCTCCGTGAAGAAGACGTCGAGCTTGCCGTTGCCGTCCACGTCGGAGAACGCGCCGAAGATAGCGATGTCGCGCGGCAGCACGCCCTCGTCCAACCTGAACATGAGCTCCGCGAGCAGGTCGCTCGTAAGGAGGGTGCCCGCTGGGTTTTGCGACACGTCCTCCCAGACGTTGACGTGGGTGCCGCTCACGCGGAGCTCGGCCTCGTGCGGGATGTTTTCGAAAGAGGAGAGATCCGGGACGTAGAACACCCGCCGATCGCCGACCTCGTACGCCGGAGCCAGACGCACGGCGCGAAGCACCCGCGGGCGGGGGCGCGCCGAGTCGCGCGCGCGCGCGGCGAGCCTGGGCGTGGCGCAGAGGCGAGGGAGCGGGGCGGCGAGGAGCGCGGAGGTGCTGCTCGTCGCGGGCGGGTCGCCGATGTGACCTTCGATCGTGACGGGGAAGGCGATGGCGGCGCTGCTCTCGGTGTCGGTGGCCAAAACCGCCAGCGCGTAGTATCCGGAGGCGAGCGCCGCCGTCTCGCTCGCGTCGACCACCACCACCTCGCCGAGCGTAAAGAGTGTCTTTACGCAAGCCCCGCCGGTGTAGGCCTCGTCGGGCGCGCAGGTAGGCCGGGTGTTCCCCTCCTCGCCGCAGCCAGAGAGCAAGAGGAGCGCGAGGGCGAGCGATAGGGTCTTCGTCATCGGTTCATTGTGCCACAAAGGGGCGAGGTTCCGGCAGGGGCGCGGCGATGGCGCAACGAATGGACCCGTATTTACAATTATCTACCATCATGTAGATTATCGTAAATGAATTTCGACAGCCTCGTTCGGTATGCTGGCCGCCTTCCGTGGTTCGATCTGGCTACCTTGGTGCAGCTTTCGGGCGAGCGGCGTGCAACCATCATTCATCACCTGTACCGCCTTGCCAAGGCAGGTCGTGTGCTGCCGCTGCGTCGCGGCCTCTACACATTGGCCGAGCCGTATCGCAAGGCGCCTTTGCCTTTGGCGGCTCTCGCCAACGCCACCTACCGTCCGTCATATCTGTCTTGCGAATGGGCGCTCTCGTATCACGGGCTGATTCCAGAAGGTGTTCCTCGATACACGAGCGTGACGTCGCGGGTGCCCCGTCGTTTTGCAAACGCCCTCGGCGAGTTCACCTACCGCCACATCAAACGGGATCTGTTCGGCGGCTACGATGTAGTCGTGATAGCTGACGCCCGCGCGCTCGTTGCTTCGCCGCACAAGGCGCTGTTCGACTTTCTGTACCTGTCCAAAGGAGAATGGACCTGCGAGCGCGTGCAGGAGCTGCGGCTCGACGCGTCCGGCGTCTTGGATCTCGCCAAGCTCGAAACGCTAGCCCAC
Source organism: uncultured Bdellovibrionales bacterium (assembly GCA_964466695.1). Classification (GTDB taxonomy): domain Bacteria; phylum Myxococcota; class XYA12-FULL-58-9; order XYA12-FULL-58-9; family JAFGEK01; genus CAYXQW01. The sequence continues at coordinate 4,257 of CAYXQW010000129.1, read as the reverse complement.
GGCTGCGGCAGACCTCGAATCGTTCGCGCAACATCGCGCGTGGTAGCGTATCTACGCCAAATCGACCCAGGGGTAGCGCTATGAAGGAAGAAGCACTCGCGCTCGCGGCCGAGGTCGAAGATCCGGCACGCAAGCTCAACCTGCTGCGAGAGTATCTGCAAGCCTTTACCCTGCGCTCCTTGCATGAACAGGAGGCGTTTTCGGCCATCACCTTCGTCGGTGGCACGGCGCTGCGATTTCTCGAGAGGCTGCCGCGGTTTTCGGAGGACCTCGATTTTTCCGTCGCCGCTGCCGCGGTTTATAAACCCGTGCCATGGCTGAAGAAGCTCCAAACCGACTTACGGCTGTCGGGCTACGACTGCACCCTCCGCTGGAGCGATCGCGGAATCGTACACGCCGCCTGGCTCCACTTCGCGAGCTTGATGCACGAGGCCGGCCTGAGCTCGCGTCCGCAGCAAAAGCTGTCGATCAAGCTGGAAATCGATACCCGGCCTCCCGCAGGTGGTGTCATCGAACGCAGCATCGTGCACAAGCATCTCACGTTTGTCGTCTGCCATTACGACATCACGTCGCTGATGGCCGGCAAGCTGCATGCCCTGCTCGCGCGACCGTATGCCAAGGGGCGCGATTGGTTTGATCTCGTCTGGTATCGTGCGCGCCGACCGCCCGTCACGCCCAACCTCGAGCTTCTGCAAAATGCGCTCGATCAAAAACAAGGCAAAAAACACTGCCGCGCGAGCGACTGGCAGCGTCACTTGCATGCCCAGCTCGTCAAGCTGAAGGTAGAAGACTTACAGCGCGACGTGGCCGCGTTTCTCGAGCGGCCGGCCGACCTCGCGCTTTTGTCGCGAGAAAACCTGGAGGCCGCGATCGGGCTACGGCGCACAAGCATAGGAAATGGTTTCGGCCCTGAGGTAAGAGCTGCTAGACTGCGCCCAAGATCCTGAGCGGAGGAAGCGAAAGCGAGATATGAGCGAGACCCTGTCAAAGACCTACGACCCTTCTCTCTTGGAGCCCGCGGTGACCGCGAGGTGGCTCGAGGTGGGCGCCTTCGAGGCTCGCCCCGCGGCGCACGGCGAGGAGACCTTCGTCGTCATGATGCCGCTGCCGAACATCACCGGCGCCTTGCACATGGGGCACGCGATCGACAACACGCTGCAAGATCTGCTCGCGCGTTGGCAGCGCATGCAGGGCAAGAGCACCCTCTATCAACCCGGCACCGATCACGCGGGCATCGCCACGCAGGCGGTGATCGAGAAGCGGCTCCTCGAGCTCGAGGGCAAGACCCGCCGCGAGCTCGGGCGCGAGGCGCTGGTCGAGCGCATCTGGGCCTGGAAGGCCGACTACCAAAAGCGCATCGTGAGTCAGCAGCAGCGGCTCGGCTGCTCGGCCGACTGGCGCCGCCAGCGCTTCACCATGGACGCGGTGTGCAGCGCCGCGGTGCGCGAGGCCTTCTTTAGGCTCTTCGCCGACGCCTTGATCTATCGTGGTGATCGCATCGTCAACTGGGATTGCCAGCTCGAGACCGCCGTCGCCGACGACGAGATCTATCACGAGACCGTGCAGGGTCACTTCTGGCACCTGCGCTACCCGGTGATCGATCCTTTGCCCGGCGAGCCGCGCTTCGTCGTGGTGGCGACCACGCGGCCCGAGACCATGCTCGGCGACACCGCCGTCGCCTGCCACCCCGACCCGCGGCGCGCGCTCAAAGAGAAGATCGCCGCGGCCGAAGGCGAGGAGCGCGAGCTCTTGCGCGCGCGCCAAAAGACGCACCTCCCGCTCTTAGAGCAGCTCGTGGCCATGGCCAAAGATGGGCGCAAGGTGATGCTGCCGCTCATGGACCGCCCGATCCCCATCATCCTCGACGAGTGGGCGAAGCCCGAGCTCGGCTCGGGGTGTGTCAAGATCACCCCGGCGCACGACCCTAACGACTATCAGGTCTGGCGGCGCCACAAGGATCGTATCGGCGTCGTCAACGTGCTCGAGCCCGACGGCAAGCTCGGCGCGTGCGCGGGTGCCTTCGCCGGGCTCGATCGCTACGCCGCGCGTACGCGCGTCCTCGCCGAGCTCGAGGCGCAAGGGCTCATCGAGCAGACAGAAGACCGCGAGATCGAGGTCGGCCACTCCGATCGCAGCAAGACCCCGATCGAGCCCTACCTCTCCAAGCAGTGGTTCGTCTCCATGGGGGATCGCGAAGGCGGCGTGCGCTTCGGCGCGGGGACGAGCAAGGCCTTCACGGCGCCCGGTCTCGCCCAGGCCGCCATCGACGTCGCGGGACAAAAGCTCTCGTTCTACCCCGCGCGCTACATCACGCAGTACACGAGCTGGCTCTCGGAGAAGCGCGATTGGTGCATCAGCCGCCAGCTCTGGTGGGGTCACCGCATCCCCGTCTGGACACGGTCGTGCGCGACGTCCGAGGACGTCGAGGGCGTGCGCCGCGCGGTCTTTAGCCTCTCGACCGAAGAGGCCTGCGTCTGGCTCTCGCGCGCCGACGGCACGCAGCATCCCATCGCCGCGGCCGAAAAGCTGCTCGCGGACGGTCGCGGTCCGCTCGAGGCGCAGGTGTGCCTACGCGACCGCGCGGCCGATACCCGTCACGCGGAGGCCCTCGCCGCGGCCGGGTTTACGCAAGATCCCGATGTCCTCGACACCTGGTTTAGCTCCTCCTTGTGGCCGTTCTCCACCTTGGGCTGGCCCGACCCCGAGGCGGCCGCGGTCGAGGAGGGTCAGACGCCCCTCGGCGCGCGCGCCGGCGCCAAAGACAGCTTCGCCACCTACTACCCGGGCTCGTGCCTCGTGACCGCGCGCGACATCATCACGCTCTGGGTGGCTCGTATGGTGGTCATGGGGCTCTACAACCACGGCGAGGTGCCGTTCGCCGACTGCTTCGTGCACGCCAAGATCCTCGACGGCAACGGCGTCACCATGTCGAAGAGCAAGGGCAACGGCATCGACCCCGTCGACATGATCGAGCGCTACGGCGCCGACGCCGTGCGCTACGTGATGTGCGACCTCGAGACCGGCATGCAGGACGTGCGGCTGCCCGTGCAGGCCACCTGCCCCGCGTGCGGCGAGGCGGTGGAGCTTACAAAGGCCAAGCACGGCCGCACCATCTTCACCTACCTCTGCACCAAGTGCGACGCCGAGTTCGATGTCTTGGGCTCTATGCCCGAAGTCCCCGCGGCCAAGGCGAGCTCCGAGCGCTTCGAGGTGGGCGCGGCGTTCTGTAATAAATTATGGAACGCGGCCCGCTTCGCTTTCATGAACCTCGGCGAGCTCTCCTTTCAACCGCTCGCGCTTTCGTCTTTGCCGCGTGAAGATCGTTGGATCTTGTCGCGCCTTGCGAAGGTCACCCGCGAGGTGCACGGAAGCCTCGCGAGCTATCGCCCCTCGGCCGCGCTCGAGCGCGCGCGCGACTTTTTCTGGGGGGACCTCTGCGACTGGTACCTCGAGCTCATCAAGCCGCGCCTGCGTGAGGAGGAGAGCGCCGTGGTGCCCCGTCAGGTCCTCGCCGCCGTGCTCGACCAGGTGCTGCGGCTCCTCCATCCTTTCGTCCCCTTCATCACCGAGGCCTTGTGGCGGCAGTTCTTCGCGCAGGCCCCAGCGCGCGGCGTCACGGAGCCTTTCGCGGTGCACGCGCTGTGCATGCTCTCGGCTTGGCCTGCGCCTCACCCCGAGTGGGAGGACGAGGCCCTCGAGGCCGAGATGTCCTTGGTGCAGCAGGTGATAAGCGGCTTGCGCGAGCTGCGCTCGCGTCACGGTGTGCCGCCGAAGAAGCTGCTCCCGGCCGTGCTGCGCGCGCCCGAGGAGCGCCTCTTCGTGCTCTCTTCGGCGCGCCCGCTCATCTGCGATCTCGCGCGCCTTACGGAGCTTCGGCTCGGCGCGACGGAGCCTTCGCCGCCCGGGGCCGCGACCAAGCTCATAGGCGACGTCGAGGTCTTCTTGGGCGAGGTGCTCGATGTCGACAAGGAGCGCGCGCGCCTTGCGGGGCTCTTGCAAAAGCTCGAGGCCGAGCTCTTGGTGTGCGACCGCAAGCTCTTAGACGAGAAGTTCACGAGTCGCGCGCCCGCGCACGTGGTCGAGGCGCAGCGCCAGCGCCGCGAGGAGCTCCTTACGCAGAGCGCCGTGCTGCGCGCCAACCTGGAGGCGCTAGCTTAGGGCCCGGTGCGAAATAAGTCGATCGAATTTGGGCGACGAGACGTCCGGGGGGCGAGGCACGAAGGCGAAGTAATACTCCCTGTATTTCGAGCTTTCGTA